>NZ_JBVIHJ010000030.1:0-134175 GCF_055570355.1 Streptomyces sp. NPDC031225
CCGCCTCCCCCTCCCCCCCCCCCCCCCCCCCCACCCCCCCCGGGCCGTCCCCCCCCCCCCCGCCCCCCCCCCCCCCCACCGCGAGGTTCACACCGGGAGGTCGGTCGCCGCCTCCACATGGTCGAACTGCCCGTCCCCACCCGCCCCGCTGAGCAGGTACGCCTGCGCCTCACCCACGTGGAAGTACATCCCGTGCAGCTCCAGCGCCCCTTCGCGCAGGGCCCGGGCGACCGAGTCATGGGCGCTGAGGTGCTCCAGCTGCTCCACCACGTTGGTCAGGCAGAGCTGCTCGACCGCGTCGGCGGGGGCCCTTCCGGCGAGCCTCGCCCAGGGGCGGCTGTCGTCGGCCATCCGCTCCAGGCTCGGCAGCCCGTGCCGCAGCCACCGCTTCAGCGGGGTCTGGGCGCCGCCCGGCTCGGAGTTGAGCAGCGCCTGCATGGCGCCGCAGCCGGAGTGACCGCACACGGTGATGGACCGTACCTTCAGGACGTCCACCGCGTACTCGATCGCGGCCGCCACCGAGTCGTCCCCGCTCTCCTCGCCGGGCAGCGGAACGAGGTTGCCCACGTTGCGCACCACGAAGAGGTCGCCCGGACCACTGGAGGTGATCATCGAGGTGACCAGCCGTGAGTCGGCGCAGGTGAGGAAGAGCTGCGACGGCTGCTGGCCCTCGCGCGCCAGCCGGGCCAGCTCGCCCCGCACGATCGGTGCGGTGTTGCGCTGGAACGCGCTGATGCCACGGGCCAGTTCACGTCCGCTCGACTCACGGGGCGCGCTCGGACCGGGTGCTGTACCGGGCTCACCGGGCGCCTCGGCCCGTGCTGCGGCGGGCGCGCTCGGGCGCTCGCACTGGTGGTTGCGCCAGGCCGTCCAGGGACGGCAGCGGCAGTCGGCGGAATCGGACGGCTCGGCGATCCGGGTGCCCGGTCTGCGGCCGGTCAGCTCGACCGAGCCGCCCTGCGCGGTGTGCGTCTTCTGCCAGTCGTGGAGCGACTCGTACGCCGCGTGGTCCATGAACGACCCGTCCAACTCCACGACCGCGTCGGCCCCTTGAGGGACGAGATGCAGGGCCCTGCTGAGCCGGGGCACCGCGAGGAACGTCAACTGGCCTCGTACGTGTACGTGATGGACTCCCTCTCTCTCGTCGTGCGTGATGCGGGTGCGGGTGAGGCGGTGCAGGGCGACGGCGACGGCGACGGCGATCCCCAGCGTGACGCCCTCCAGGACGCCGAGGAGGACCACGCCCAGGGTGGTGACGGCGTAGACCAGCACTTCTCGGTGGCGGGTCACCGTGCGGATGTGGTGCAGGGACACCATCTGGATGCCGACGGCCATCACCAGGGCGGCGAGCGAGGCGAGCGGGATGAACTCCAGGACCGGGACCATCAGCAGCGCGGCGATCACTACGAGAACGCCGTGCAGCATCGTGGAGTTCCGGCTGACGGCACCCGCCTGGACATTCGCCGAACTCCGCACCGCCACACCGGCGACCGGCAGTCCGCCGAGCGTGCCGGAGACGATGTTGGCGGCACCCTGTCCCAGCAACTCGCGGTCCAGTTGGGAGCGGCCGACACGGGCGCTGCGGCCGGTGCCGGGGCCGGCGGCGAGCAGATCGGGGCGGCCCGCGACCAGCTTGTCCACGGCGACCGCGCCGAGCAGCGACTGCACGCTGCACACCAGCGTGGTGGTGAGCACGGCGGCGACGAGGCCCAGCACAGGGCCCTCGGGCAGTCCTGCCAGGGCGTGGCTGCTCCAGGACGGCAGGTCGACCCTGGGCAGGGTCAGCCCGGCGAGCGAGGCGGCAACGGTCGCTCCGCCGACGGCGACGAGGGCGGCCGGGATCCTGCGCAGCAGACGGCCGGCCCGGCCGGGGATGCGCGGCCAGAGGAAGAGCAGCACCAGGGTCAGGACGCTGGCCGACACCGCGGACGGCTGGACGCGTGCCAACTGGGCGGGCAGAGCGCGGAGGTTGTCGAGGACGGCACTGTGCGGGGTGCCGCCGAGGACGATGTGCAGCTGGGCGACGGCGATGGTGACGCCGATGCCGGCGAGCATGCCGTGCACGATCGCGGGGCTGACGGCGAGCGCGGTGCGGGCCACGCGCAGGCAGCCGAGGCAGAGTTGGACCACTCCGGCCAGAACGGTGATGGCGCAGGTCGTCCGCCAGCCGTAGCGGTGGATCAGGTCGGCGGTGACCACGGTTAGTCCGGCGGCGGGACCGCTGACCTGGAGCGGGGAGCCGCCGAGCCGGCCGGCGACGATCCCTCCGACGGCGGCGGCCACGAGGCCGGCCTGGAGGGGCGCGCCGGTGGCGAGGGCGATGCCGAGGGACAGGGGCAGGGCGATCAGGAAGACCGCGATCGAGGCCGACACGTCGGCGCCCGCGATGCGGAAGCGGCGGGGCGGTGTCGGCGGCGGGCTGTGGGGTCGGTGGGTGCGCCTCGTAGGGTCCGAGTCGCTCGGGTCGGTGGCGCGGGTGGGGACGCAGGCTGACATGTTTTCCCGTCTCCTCCGGGGCAGCGCGGTCGCGGAACAGGTGGTCCCCCGTCGGTGACGGAGGGTCGGGTCGCGGCCGTGGGTCACGGCGTGCAGCGGCGGGATGAATCAACGCTCGGTAAATGGATCGTAATGCAGAGTAAAGGCCAGGCATAGACTTTCCGGTCAAATGGTCTAACGAATCACCTGTATGTGTGAAGTGGCAATTTCATCGGCTTGTCGTATTAATTCATTCTCGGTCCCATGCGAACTTGGCGGCGCTGTCGTTGGCCCCGAGAGAAGGAAGAAGGTGGGCGGAACATGGCCGCCACCCAGAGGATTGCTGCGGGAGTCGTGGTCGCCGCGGTCTGTGCCGCCTCACTGGCCGGTTGCGCGACCGACGCCTCAAAGGGAGGGGCAGCCGGTCCGCAGAAGGCGAAGCCGGCCCAGGCACCCCCCAAGCGCGTGGTCCGCCTGATCGGCGACGGCTCCACCTCGTACACCGGAGCCCAGCCGCACCTGCCCAGAGCCGAGCGCCTGAAGCCCGGTCAGAAGCCCCCGCAGTTCGTGGTGTTCTCCTGGGACGGCGCGGGCGAGGACAGCCAGAAGCTGTTCTCCCACTTCCGCGAGGTCGCCAAGGCGAACCACACGACGATGACGTACTTCCTCAGCGGCGTGTACATGCTGCCGGAGGACAAGCGCGACGAGTACAAGCCGCCGCAGCACTCTCCGGGCCGCTCCGACATCGGCTTCAACGACGAGCAGGGCATCGCCGACACCGTCAAGCAGCTGCGCCTCGCGTGGCTGGAGGGCAACGAGATCGGCACCCACTTCAACGGCCACTTCTGCGGCAGCGGCGGCGGGGTCGGGCAGTGGTCGGTCGAGGAGTGGAAGGACGAGATCGCCCAGGCGAAGAAGTTCGTGAAGTCCTGGAAGACCAACACCGGGATGAAGAAGGCCTCCCCGCTGCCCTTCGACTACGACAAGGAGCTCATCGGCGCCCGCACACCCTGCCTGGAAGGCCAGAAGAACTTCATGAGGGCCGCGAGCGAGCTCGGCTTCCGCTATGACACCAGCGGCGTCAACGAGCAGCTCTGGCCGAAGAAGAAGCAGGGCCTGTGGGACCTGTCGATGCAGCTCGTGCCCTTTCCCGGGCACTCCTACGAGCAGCTCACCATGGACTACAACTTCATGGTCAACCAGTCCGGCACCAGGACCCAGGGCGACCCGAACAAGTACGAGTTCTGGGGCGACCAGATGCGCGACGGCCTGCTCAAGGGCTTCCACCGGGCCTACGACGGCAACCGCGCGCCCCTGATCATCGGCAACCACTTCGAGTCCTGGAACGGCGGCACCTACATGCGGGCCGTCAAGGAGACCATCGAGCGGGTGTGCAACAAGCCCGACGTGCGCTGTGTCTCCTTCCGGCAGCTCTCCGACTGGCTGGACGCCCAGGACCCGAAGACCCTGCAGAAGCTGAGCACCCTGGGGGTCGGCGAGGCGCCGAAGCAGGGCTGGCCGGCCTTCCTGTCCGGCAGCCCCGCCCCGGCACCGAAGGGCGTACCGGGGGCACCGGCGGCCAGGAAGCAGTAACCGTCAGACGGTCGCTGCCGTCACCGCGCCCTCGCCGAGCATGAACGAGGGGTCGATCTGCGCCGCCAGGTCGGCCCCTGTGCGCTCGTTGCCCCAGGACTCGGCGTTCTTCAGATGGAAGTGCACCATCTGCCGGGTGTAGCGCTCCCAGTCCCGCAGGTCGTATGTCGCGTCGACAGCCGTCCGCAACCGGTGCAGGGCGCGGCGGTTGACGTCCTCCAGGAGTGCGAACCGGGGTGGCCTGCCCTTCTCCAGCGCGCGCACCCAGTCGGAGTGCCCGAGCGTCACCAGCAGGTCGTCCCCGACCTCGGCGCGGAGGAAGTCGAGGTCGTCCTGACCCTGCACCTTGTTGCCGACGACTTGCAGGGTGACCCCGAAGTCCCGGGCGTACTCCTTGTACTGGCGATAGACGGAGATCCCCTTCCGGGTCGGCTCGACGACGAGGAACGTGATGTCGAAGCGGGTGAACATGCCGGAGGCGAAGGAGTCGGAGCCCGCCGTCATGTCCACCACGACGTACTCACCCCGCCCGTCCACCAGGTGGTTCAGGCACAGCTCCACCGCTCCGGTCTTGGAGTGGTAGCAGGCGACCCCCAGGTCGGCGTCCGTGAAGGGGCCGGTGACCATCAAACGGACCACGTCGCCGTCGAGTTCCACCGGGCGGGCGCAGGCGTCGTACACCGGGTTGTCCTCGCACACCCGCAGCAGCCGCGAGCCCTCGCCGGGCGGAGTGGTCTTGATCATCTCCGCGGCGGACGCGATCCGCGGGTTGCTGCCGCGCAGGTACTCCTTGATCAGCGGCAGCCGGTCGCCCAGGGCGGGCAGTGCGACCGCCTCCGCGTCGTCCAGACCGAGCGCCGGTCCCAGATGCTGGTTGATGTCGGCGTCCACGGCGATCACCGGTGCCCCGGTGGTCGCGAGGTGGCGGATGAACAGGGAGGACAGGGTGGTCTTGCCGCTGCCGCCCTTCCCGACGAAAGCAATTTTCATGTTCACGAAGCGTAGTCGTGACATGGCTGTACGTGTCAGGTGTGCGTGAAGAAGACCACTCCATCGAGGGGTGTGGGGCTGGAATGCGTAATCTCGTACTCATGAGTACGACAGGCGCGACCGCCGATCCGCTCGCGGCCCTGGGCTCGCTGCCCGGCGTGGCCGAGTCCGTGGAGTCCGTGCGCAAGTCCGTGGACCGGGTCTACGGACACCGGGTCATGCGGCGCCGCAGCAACGAGATCACCTCCGAGGCGGCCCTGCGCGGCGCCCGCGGCTCAGCCGCGCTGTCCGGTGCGGACTGGGCCCTCGAAGAGGTGCGCCGGCGTTCGGACTTCGGTGTCGACGACGAGGCGCGGGTCATGGGTGCGGCCCTGAGGCTGACCGCCGAGGCAGGCCAACTGCTGTCCATCTGGCGGCAGTCGCCCCTGCGCGTGCTGGCCCGGCTGCACCTGGTGGCCGCGGCCACCGACGGGGAGGAGATCGGGCGTCCGCGCCAGGCGGGCGAGGCGGTCCAGGAGCCGCTCATCGAGCTGTCACTGCCGGGCGCGGCAGAGGTCTCGGGCCGGCTGGAGGGTCTGTCCGAGCTGATCATCGCGGGCGGCTCCGCCCCCGCCCTGGTCACCGCCGCCGTCGTACAGGGAGAACTGCTCGCCCTCAGGCCCTTCGTCTCGTACAACGGCCTGGTCGCGCGCGCGGCGGCGCGGATCGTCCTGGTCGGCAGCGGTCTCGACCCGAAGTCGGTCTGCCCGGCGGAGGTCGGTCACGCCGAACTGGGCCGCGCGGCCTATCTGGAGGCGCTCGACGGATACGTCTCGGGCACCCCCGAGGGCATGGCCGCCTGGATCGCCCACTGCGGCAGGGCGATCGAACTGGGGGCCCGTGAGTCGACGGCGGTGTGCGAGGCGCTCCAGCGCGGGGCGGCCTAAAAGGCCCCGGAACAGGGTTGCGGCGGTACGAGGATTCGTACCGCCGCTGGCATGTTCACCTGGTTACCAAGCGTCCTCGATATATTGCCCATCAGGTCGGGAACTCTGCCCGTCACCTGGTGCGGCTGGCCCGTAATCGACGGGTCGACGTCGCGTGGGTGCCTGGTGTTCATGCTCGGTCCGTGGGGCCAAATGCGTTTTTAAGGTGATCCTTTCGGATGTCCTTGGTCTCGCGGGCCGTTAACCCCTTTGTACTCCTGGACCGGAGCAAGCGGAACCCCTGGCAGCGCTTCTTTACTTTTATCCGCAAATGCACGCCAAGTGGTCCGAACCGCCTCAGGCCACCGGTGACCGGCGCCGATTCGCGTACCAGACAAGGCCCGCAGTGGCCGCCGCGGCTCCTATCGCGGCGACCGCGACGAGCGCCGGGCGGGGCGGTACGGCGAATCCGGGCAGCCGCTGCTTGAGCCGGACCGGCCGGTGGAAATCGAGAATCGGCCACCCGCGCGCGAAGGCCTCACGGCGCAGTGCCCGGTCGGGATTGACCGCGTGCGGGTGGCCCACGGCCCTCAGCATCGGCAGGTCGGTCGCCGAGTCGCTGTAGGCGTAACAGCGCTCCAGGTCGTACCCCTCGGACGCCGCCAGCTCCTTGACCGCCTCGGCCTTCGTCGGGCCGTACGCGTAGTACTCCACCTCGCCCGTGTAGCAGCCGTCCTCGCCCACGACCATGCGGGTGGCCACCACCCGGTCCGCGCCGAGGAGTTCGCCGATCGGCTCGACCACTTCGGCGCCGGACGTGGAGACGATGACCACGTCGCGTCCGGCGGTGTGGTGCTCCTCGATGAGGGAGGCGGCCTCGTCGTAGATGATCGGGTCGATCAGGTCATGGAGCGTCTCGGCAACGATCTCCTTGACCTGCTGGACGTTCCAGCCGCGCACGAGCGCGGAGAGGTACTCGCGGGTGCGCTCCATCTGGTCGTGATCCATACCGCCGACGAGGAAGACGAACTGGGCATAGGCGGTCCGCAAGGCGGCCCTGCGGTTGATCAGGCCGCCTTGGTAGAACGACTTGCCGAACGTGAGCGTGCTCGACTTCGCAATGACCGTCTTGTCCAGGTCAAAGAAGGCGGCTGTGCGGGGCATCGAGTGGTTATCCACGACCCCGAGCATAGGCGCAGCCCATTCGGCGTAAGGTGAGGCGCGTGGGTTTGCCTGAGAGGGCTCTCGGGTACACCATGGAAGTCACGGATCGTTCGCGACCGTGCTAACGCGGTCCGGCTCCTCCCCCCCCGAGTCGGCCGTGAAGGCGACCCCCACTCTCCCCCCCGGTGGGGGTCGTCGCATGTCCGGGTGGGTTTTTCCTCATGAGCATGCGGTCCTCGGACCGCTTCGAGGCGGCTTCGGCCGCCTCTTTCGCATGTCCATGATTCGTCACCGTGCGTAGCTGGAGCGCTGCTCTGTGGAGGTTGTACACAGGCGGCGCGGGGCTCACCGGTATGGGTGATGGCGATATTCACAGCCGCTGAGTTGTCCACAGTTATCGACCAAGATCCACATGATTTCCGGGATCCCTGCACCGTGATTCCCACGCATCCCGCTCGGGCCGACTTCATGGCCGGTTCCGGTTAGCCGGGTGTGTTTGGCCGGTTCGTATCGGCCGCTCATATGGAGACCGCTTGCCGGTTCTTCACATGTTTGGGAATCGCGGGGCCTCAGGGGCCGCGTGGGAGAAGCGACGCGCGGGTTCTCGCGCGTCGCGGTGAAGGGGGATGAGGACCGTGGCCGCAGCCGTCACACACGATCTGCCGCCCGCCGCCGGAGGGCGGCAGGGACAGCCGTTGATCGTCACGGAGGACGAGGATCTGCTGGACGACCTGCTGCGCCTGTGCGCGGCGGCCGGGGCGAAACCCGAGGTCCATCACGGAGTGCCGGAGCGCAGAGGCAGTTGGGAGGCCGCCCCGCTCGTCCTGGTCGGCGACGACGCCGCCCGGCGCGTCCGCGGGACCGCCCGTCGGCGCGGGGTGGTGCTCGTGGGCCGGGACCAGGACGACTCCGGGGTGTGGAAACGGGCTGTCGAGATCGGCGCCGACCATGTCCTCGTGCTCCCCGACGGCGAGCAGTGGCTGGTCGACCGCATCGCCGACGTCGCCGAGGGCGTCGGCCGGCCCGCCCTCACCGTCGGTGTCATCGGCGGCCGGGGCGGGGCCGGAGCCTCCACGCTCGCGTGTGCCCTCGCCGTCACCTCCGCGCGTGAAGGCCTGCGCACACTCCTCGTGGACGCGGATCCACTGGGCGGCGGACTCGACGTACTCCTCGGCGGCGAGGGCACCGAGGGGCTGCGCTGGCCCGCGTTCGCCGCCTCGCGCGGGCGGGTCGGAGGCGGCGCCCTGGAGGAGTCGCTGCCGCGGCTGCACTCGCTGCGGGTGCTGAGCTGGGACCGCGGCGACCGCATCGCCGTCCCGCCGCAGGCCGTACGCGCGGTGCTCGCCGCGGCCCGGCGCCGGGGCGGCACTGTCGTCGTCGACCTGCCGCGCCGCCTCGACGACGGCGTCGCCGAGGCGCTCGCCCAGCTCGACCTCGGCATCCTCGTGGTCCCCGCAGAACTGCGCGCCATCGCCGCGGCCGGCCGGGTGGCCTCCGCCGTCGGCATGGTCCTGCGGGACCTGCGGGTGGCCGTACGGGGCCCGTACGCACCCGGCCTCGACGACCGCGAGGTGGCCCGGCTGCTGGGACTGCCGCTGCTGGGCGAGGTGCCGGTCGAGTCGGCGCTGCAGCGGCCGCAGGGGAGCGAGGCGCCGCCGGGAGCGGCTGTCCGGGGGCCGCTGGCCCGCTTCTGCAAGGAGTTCTGGGAGCGGGCGTTGACGGAGGCGGGGGTGGCATGAGCGGCGCATTCGAAGGCGGGTGGACGAGCGCGGGGCCGGAAGGCTCGGTGGTCGGGCGGCGACGGGCGGAGAGGTCGTCGGCGGACAGGGCTGTCGAACGGCGGTGTGCCGGGGAGCCCTCTGGCCGGGCTGTCGAGCCGGTGCGGGCGGGTGGCTCGGTTGCCGCTGTCGCTCGGTGGCGGGCGAGTGAGTCCGTCGGCGGTGTCGTCGGGCGGTGGCCGGCCGGTGAGGGTGAGGGCGCGGACCTCGGATGGGCGCGGGCCGATGAACCGCTGACCGAAGCCACCGCGTGGCAGGCGGTGGGGGGCGGGAACGCGGGCCGGACGGATGTTTCCGCGGCGGGCTCGGCGGCGGGCGTGGACACGGCTGCCGGGCTGCTGGACGGCGTACGGCAGTGGCTGGCCGAGAGCGGGGCCGAACCGACACCCGCGCGGGTGGCGCAGGCCCTGCGGGAGCAGGGGCGGGTGCTCGGGGACGCCGAAGTGCTCGGCGCGGCGGAGCGGTTGCGGTCCGAACTGGTCGGCAGCGGCCCCCTGGAGCCGTTGCTCGCCGACCCGTCGGTGACGGACGTCCTGGTGTCGGCCCCGGACCGGGTCTGGGTGGACCGGGGTGGCGGACTCGAACTGACCGCCGTCTCCTTCCCGGACGCGGCCGCCGTACGACGACTCGCGCAGCGGCTCGCCGCGGTGGCCGGGCGGCGCCTCGACGACGCACGGCCCTGGGTGGACGCCCGGCTGCCGGACGGGACGCGGTTGCACGCGGTGCTTCCCCCGGTCGCCGTCGGCTGTGCCTGTCTGGCGCTGAGGGTCGTACGCCCGCGTGCGTTCACGCTGGACGAGCTGGTCGCGGCCGGCACGGTACCGCCGGGCGGAGACCGGGTCCTGCGGGCGCTGCTCGACGCGCGGCTGTCCTTCCTCATCAGCGGCGGGACCGGCACCGGCAAGACGACCTTGCTGAGCGCGCTGCTGGGGCTCGTGGGGCCGGGTGAGCGCATCGTGCTTGCGGAGGACTCGGCGGAGCTCAAGCCGGACCATCCACACGTCGTACGGCTGGAGACCAGACCCGCCAACCAGGAGGGCGCCGGGCTCGTCACGCTCGAGGACCTGGTGCGGCAGGCACTGCGGATGCGGCCGGACCGGCTGGTCGTGGGCGAGGTCCGCGGGCCTGAAGTGGTCCATTTGCTGGCCGCGTTGAACACCGGCCATGAAGGCGGCTGCGGAACCGTGCACGCCAACGCGGCGGCCGATGTCCCGGCCCGCCTTGAGGCGCTGGGGACGGCCGCCGGGCTCGACAGGGCCGCGCTGCACAGCCAGTTGGCGGCCGCGCTGTCGGTCGTGCTGCACCTCGTGCGCGACCGGACCGGGCGGCGGCGGATCGCTGAGGTGCGCGTACTGGAGCGGGACTCCTCGGGCCTGGTGCGGACGGTGCCGGCGCTGCGGTGGGGCGCGGAGGCGTTCGCGTACGAGCGTGGGTGGGAGCGGTTGCGGGAGCTGCTCGGGGGCGCGATGCGAGGGCTGGAGGGGCTGGGCGCGTGACTGCGGGACGACGGCGCGGACCGGGCCGTCGGGGAGCTGCTGAGGGCCGATGACGGCCCGGACGGTGAGAGGGCGTGGTGATCGGGATGAGTGAGATGTCGGTGGGGTCGATGGGGGTGGCCGTGGGGTGCCTCGGAGCGGCCGTGTGGCTGTCGGGTGGCCGCCGTTCCGGGGTGCGGCGGGCGCAGGCGCTGTTCGGGGGCGATGGGGTGGCGGGGGTGGGGCCACCGCCGTGGCAGCAACTGCTGGCGGAACTGCGGCGGGTTCGTGGACGACTGGGATTCGAGTGGTGGGCGGCGGTCGGCGGCCTGGTGCTCGGCGTGCTGGGCGCTTCGGTGTTGCCGGTCCTCGCAGGGGCGGCCGGGGTGCCGTTGCTGCGGCGGGTGCGGCTGGCCCGGGAGTCGCGTCGAGTACGGGAGCGGCGTACGGACGCGGTGATCACGCTGTGCGCGGCGGTCGCCGGAGAGGTGCGGGCCGGGCGGCAGCCGGGGGAGGCGCTGGTGTGGGCCGTGCGGGACTTCGAGGGGGCGGCGGTTGGCGGAGCGGGGTCGGGCGGGCCCGGGCCTGGAGCGTCGGCGCCTGGAGCCGGTGAGGTCGGGGGGTGGCGCCTCGGGAGGCCGGGGGCGGGTGGGCGGTGGTCGCGCGGGCTGCGGGCCGGCCTCGGGGAGCCGGAGTCGGGTGGGCTCGGAGATGCGCAGGCGGTCGTGCTGGCAGCGGCCCGGTTCGGCGGGGATGTTCCGGGGGCGCTTGCGGCCGGGGCTCGGCGGCCGGGAGCTGAAGGGCTGTTGGGGCTTGCCGCGTGCTGGCGGGTGGCTGTGCACCAGGGCGCGGGCCTCGCGGCCGGGCTGGACCGGCTCGAAGGGGCGTTGCGGGCCGAGCGGGATCAACGCGCGGATCTGCGTGCTCAGTTGGCCGGAGCGAGGTCCACGGCATGGATGCTCGCCGCCTTGCCGGCCCTGGGGCTGGGCCTGGGTGCAGCCCTCGGCGCCGACCCCCTGCACGTTCTGCTGCACACCGGGAGCGGGCTGGGCTGTCTCCTGGTCGGCGGTCTGCTGGAGGGCGTCGGGATGTGGTGGGCGATGCGGATCGTGCGGGGAGCTGAGGCGGCGTGAGCGCGGAAGTTGTCCACAGGCTGGGGGTGGTCGTGGGGATCGCGATGGTCGTCGCCTGGCTCGCCCGATGGGTCGCCGCGGTACGGCGGGAGCTGAGGTTGCGGCGGCGGCTGGGTGAGCTGTTGGCTGCCGTGCAGGCCACGGCCGAGGGTCCGCGGACCGAGGGGCGGGAACTCCTGCGGCGCTGGCTGCCCGTGGCCGGGGCCGGGTGCGCCGGGTGGGTTCTGGTCGGCGGAGTCCCCGGTGTGGTGGTCGGGCTGGTCGTCGCGGCGGGCCTGTGGCGGTGGCGGCTCCGGCAGGCGGCCGGCGTGGGTGTCCAGGAGGCCGACCTGCGTGAGGCGGCCCGCCAACTCCCGCTCGCCGCAGATCTGCTGGCCGCGTGTATCGCGGCGGGCGCCGGCCCGGTGATCGCGGCACAGGCCGTCGGCGAGGCACTGGGCGGGCCTGTGGGAGAGGGACTCGCGCGCGGGGCGGCGGAGGTACGGCTGGGCAGTGAGCCGGGCGAAGCCTGGCGAAGGCTCGCCACGACCCCGGGCGCCGAACCACTTGCGCGGCTGCTGACACGCGCCGACGTGACCGGGGCGCCCGCGGCCGGACCGGTCGCCGGGCTCGCGGCGGACGCCCGCGCCGACTGGGGACGTGCCGCGACGGCACGGGCACGTCGAGCGGCAGTACTGGTCACCGCGCCGGTGGGGCTGTGTTTTCTGCCCGCGTTCATCGCCGTCGGCGTACTGCCGATCGTGATCGGACTCGCGGGCGGAGTGCTGGGAGGAGGTGGGCGATGACGGACGACGGCCGGTGAACCGGCCCATCAGCAGGCAGACAGGTAATCAACGGGACTGATCCTCACGGGGGTTGAGATGTGCAAGACGGTATGGGCGCGGATGCGTGCCCTGGTGTGCAGGACGATGTGCGGGGCGCGGTCGGTGCGCGAGGACGCGGGGATGGTCACCTCGGAGTACGCGATGGGGATCGTCGCGGCGGTGGCGTTCGCGGTGGTGCTCTACAAGGTGGTGACGAGCGGGGCCGTCAGTGCGGAGCTCCAGGCCATCGTGAAGCGGGCGCTCGATGCGAAGGCGTGAACGGGCGGCGGACCAGGGGTTCGTGACGGCGGAGTCGGCCATGGTGCTGCCCGTGCTGGTGATGTTCGCGATGGCGCTGGTGTGGGGGCTGCTCGTGGTGGCCGCACAGATCCAGTGCGTGGACGCCGCCCGGGCAGGTGCTCGGGCGGCGGCCCGTCAGGACCCCGCCGACGCGGTCGTCCAGGTGGCCCGGGACACGGCCCCGCGCGATGCGCAGGTCGCGGTCACCCGCGAGGGCGACCGGGTCCGTGTGGTGGTCGTGGCGAAACCTCCCGCACTGCACGGCCTGCCCTTCGAAGTGCGGGAGGAGGCCGTGGCGTTGGCGGAGGAGACGGTGACGGTGGAGGCAGGGGGATGAGTGGCGAGGCGGCGAGGGGTGGTGCCTCGGGGCACGGGGTGGTCCCTGCGCGGAACGGAGCAGGTGCAGGTGCAGGTGCGTCTGCCACCGCTCGGTTCGCCGACGGTGGTCGGGCCGACGGCCGGGTGCTCGTCCGATCTGCCGACGGTGGTCGGGCCGACGGTCGGGTGCTCGTTCGATCTGCCGACGGTGGTCGGGCCGACGGCCGGGTGCTCGTCCGATCTGCCGACGGTCGTCGGGTCGACGGTCGGGTGCTCGTCCGGTCTGCCGACGGTGGTCGGGCCGACGGCCGTCACGCGTTGGTCCGGTTCCGCGGCGACCGGCTCGCCGAGATCCGTGCCGTTCTCGCCGGCTTCGCCGTTGCCTGCCTCGACAAGGGCCGTCGCGCTGTCGCCCGGTTCGTCGGCTCCCACGCCGCCGCTGGCCGGGCTGACCGCGGGTCCGCCACCGTCTGGAGTGTCGGAGCCATCGCGGTGTTGTGCGTGGTGTTCGGGGGTGTGCTGGCGCTGGGGCAGGCTGTCGTCGTACGGCACCGGGCGGCAGGCGGCGCGGATCTCGCGGCGCTGGCAGCGGCGGATCACTGGTCCGACGGTCCCGGGGCGGCCTGCGCCCGGGCGGAGGGGGTGGCGAGGGCCCAGGGCGCGCGGCTCGTGCGGTGCTCGGTGGTCGGGGAGATCTCGGACGTGACGGCGGCTTCCGGGAGAGGGCCGTTCACGGCGGAGATCAGGGCACGCGCGGGGCCCGCGGGGCCGGTCCCGCCGGGGGTTCCGCTTCCACCTGGCCCGGACGGGGCGCCGATGCCCTCGCCCCCGGCACCCCAGGCACCCCCGCCTCCGCACTCGCCCCCTCGGCCGGCGCTCCCCGCAGCAGCACCGTGAGCAATCGCACCGCGCCGCGTTTGTGCAGCGGGTCGTTCCCGTTGCCGCACTTGGGGGACTGGATGCAGGACGGGCAGCCGGCGTCACACTCGCAGGCGGCGATGGCCTCACGGGTGGCGGTGAGCCAGGCGCGGGCGGTGTGGAAGGCGCGCTCCGCGAAGCCCGCGCCGCCCGGGTGGCCGTCGTAGACGAAGACCGTGGGCAGCAGCGTGTCGGGGTGGAGCGGGACCGACACGCCGCCGATGTCCCAGCGGTCGCAGGTCGCGAAGAGGGGCAGCAGGCCGATCGAGGCGTGTTCGGCGGCGTGCAGGGCGCCGCCGAGGATCTCCGGGTTGATCCGGGCCTCGTCGAGCTGGTCCTCGGTGACCGTCCACCACACGGCGCGGGTGCGCAGCGTACGAGGAGGGAGGTCGAGTTTCGTCTCGCCGAGCACTTCACCGGTCATCAGACGTCTGCGGAGGAAGGAGACCACCTGGTTGGTGACCTCGACGGAGCCGTAGCACAGGCGGCCGTCGCCCCAGGGGATCTCGGTGTCCGTCTCCAGGACGGTGATGGAGGTGGTGTCGCGGGCGACCGTCGAGTAGGACGGGTTCGCTTCTTCGACCAGGGCGACCGAGTCCTCCAGGTCCAACGACCGCACCAGGTACGTGCGGCCCTGGTGGAGGTGGACCGCGCCCTCGTGGACGGTGGTGTGGGCGGCTCCCGCGTCGACCGTGCCGAGGAGGCGGCCCGTGCCGGACTCGACGATCTGGATCGGCGGGCCGCCCTCTCCGCGGATGTCGGTGAGGTCGGCGGCCCGTTCCCGCCGGGTCCAGTGCCAGGCCTTGGTGCGGCGGCGCAGGAGCTTCGCGGACTCCAGCTGGGGCAGCAGCTCCTCGCACGCCGGGCCGAACAGCTCCATGTCCTCGTCCGTCAAGGGCAGTTCGGCCGCGGCGGTGCACAGGTGCGGGGCGAGGACGTACGGGTTGTCGGGGTCGAGGACCGTGGACTCCACGGGCTGGTCGAAGAGGGCCTCGGGATGGTGGACGAGGAAGGTGTCCAGGGGGTCGTCGCGGGCGACCAGGACCGCCAGCGCCCCCTGGCCGGATCGTCCGGCCCGGCCCGCCTGCTGCCACAGGGAGGCGCGGGTGCCGGGGTAACCGCAGATCAGTACGGCGTCCAGCCCGGAGACGTCGATGCCGAGTTCCAGGGCGGTGGTGGCGGCGAGGCCCAGCAACTCTCCCGAATGGAGCGCCTGTTCCAGGGCGCGGCGCTCCTCGGGAAGGTAGCCGCCGCGGTATGCCGCCACGCGCCGGGCGAGGGAGCGGTCGACCTCGGCCAGCCGTTCCTGGGCGATCACCGCGATCAGTTCGGCGCCGCGCCGGGAACGGACGAAGGCGACCGAGCGCACGCCCTGCACGGCGAGGTCGGTCAGCAGGTCGGCCGTCTCGGCGGTGGCCGTACGGCGGACCGGCGCGCCCTTCTCGCCCTGCATCTCGGTGAGCGGGGGCTCCCAGAGAGCGAACACCAGTTCCCCTCGCGGGGAGGCGTCGTCGGCGACCTCGACCACCGGGAGGCCGGTGAGGCGGCGGGCGGCGACCGACGGTTCGGCGGCGGTCGCGGAGGCGAGCAGGAAGACGGGAGAGGCGCCGTAGCGGGCGCACAGGCGGCGCAGCCGGCGCAGCACCTGGGCGACGTGGGAGCCGAAGACGCCCCGGTAGGTGTGACATTCGTCGATGACGACGTACTTCAGTGCCTTCAGGAAGGAGGACCAGCGCGGGTGGGACGGGAGTATCCCGCGGTGCAGCATGTCCGGGTTGGTGAGCACGTAGTTGGCGTACTGGCGGACCCACTCGCGTTCCTCGAACGGCGTGTCGCCGTCGTAGACGGCGGGGCGCACCGAATTGGCCAGCGGTTGTGAAAGTTCCTTCACCGAGCGGCACTGGTCTGCCGCCAGCGCTTTCGTGGGCGCCAGGTACAGCGTGGTGGCGCCGCGCCCGTTGGGAGCTTCCGAGCCGTCCAGCAGGGTGGAGAGGACCGGCACGAGGTAGGCCAGCGACTTGCCGGAGGCGGTGCCGGTGGCGACGACGACCGACTCGCCGTCCAGGGCGTGCTCCGCCGCGCGTGCCTGGTGGGCCCAGGGGTGTTCGATACCGCAGGCCTGGACGGCCGCGATGACCTCCGGACGGATCCGGTCGGGCCAGACGGCATGGCGGCCCTCACGTGGGGGCAAGTGCTCCGTATGAGTGATGCGCGCAGCCCGGCCCGGCCCCGCGGCGAGCCGGCCGAGGACCGTGCTCGGTGCGGGGCGGGAACCGGGGTCCGTCGAGGGTCGATCGGATCGGAGATTCTTGGCCATCGGCACCGAGTGTGTCACTGGCGTGACGGACAATGGGACCAAGGCGTCGTGCACGCCTGCCGGTAAGTGATTGAATGCCATCGCGGCTGGCGAACCGTCCCGGGGGCTCTGCCGAGGTGTCCCGAGGGGCGACCGCTCGATAGCAAGGTGCTGGAGGATCCGTGGACCTGTCCCTGTCGACCGAGACCGTCGGCGATCGCACGATCGTCAGGGTCGGTGGCGAAATCGACGTATATACCGCGCCCAAGCTGCGCGAGCAGCTGGTCGAGCTGGTGAATGACGGCAGTTTCCACCTTGTCGTCGACATGGAGGGCGTGGATTTCCTCGACTCCACCGGACTCGGCGTACTGGTCGGCGGCCTGAAGCGGGTGCGTGCCCATGAGGGCTCGCTGCGCCTGGTCTGCAACCAGGAGCGCATTCTCAAGATCTTCCGTATCACCGGCCTCACCAAGGTGTTCCCGATCCACACCTCGGTCGAGGAAGCGGTGGCGGCGACCGACTGACCGGTTTCCCGGGCCCATGCCCGGGACGGCAGCAGGACGTCGACAGATGTACAGGAGGGGGTCCGGGCTTTCGGCGGCCCGGTCCCTCGACAGCACGCCCGTAGTTCCGAGGGGGACGTATGGCCACCGTTGAACTCCGTTTCAGCGCGCTGCCCGAGCACGTCAGGACCGCCCGACTGGTGGCGGCAGCGGTTGCGCGCAGGGCCGGGGTGGACGAGGCCGTTCTCGACGAGGTCAGACTCGCTGTCGGCGAGGCCTGCACCCGTGCCGTCGGACTGCACCAGAGCGGCGGCATCACCGCGCCGGTCCAGGTGCTGCTGATCGAGGAGGAGAAGCAGTTCTCCATCGAGGTCGGCGACGAGGCGCCGCGTTCCGCCCCGGGTGACCGGGCGCCGGGCGCCGCGGGCGAGGAGTTCGATGCCGAGGCCGAAGAGGACGAGATGGGCCTCGCGGTCATCAGCGGCCTCGTCGACGACGTCGAGGTCACCGCAGGGGAGCACGGCGGTCAGATCCGTATGACCTGGCCGACCACACCGCCGGCCGCGACGCTTCCCTGATTTCACTCTTTTTTATTCCCATATTTGTTCGACTCGGCGTGACATGCGGAAGGGCCCCACCACCCGGTGGGGCCCTTCCGCATGTCGGCGTGAGCTCTCTGTGCCTACAGTGGTCTGGTGCGATGCTTTTCGTGAATTGATTCACGATCGGGCGGGTGGTCGAAGAATGATCAGTGAATTGATCGCCAATGCCTTCGGGGCATTACTGCTTTCAGGTTCCGTAAAGGCAGATTCCGTTTCCCGCGCCCTGTTTTGATCAGAGCGGGGTACCTACAATCCGTCCACAATCTTGAGCTCAGCCCAAGCGTCAAGGAGGACGAATGGCGGGGCTTTCTACCCCTGATCAGTTGGACCAGCCCACAACAACCCTCGCGGCTGCGGTGCTCACCGACGACAACCGGGTGCTGGTCGCGGTCATCGCGGTCGTCGCCCTGGCGGCGCTCGTGGTGGCGGGTGTCCTGGTACGCCAGGTGCTTGCGGCCGGCGAGGGCACCGACAGCATGAAAAAGATCGCGAAGGCCATCCAGGAAGGCGCGAACGCCTATCTGGCACGCCAGATGCGCACGCTCGGCATATTCGCCGTCGTCGTGTTCTTCCTGCTCATGCTGCTGCCCGCGGACGACTGGAATCAGCGCGCGGGCCGATCCCTGTTCTTCTTGATCGGCGCGGCGTTCTCGGCGACCACCGGCTATATCGGCATGTGGCTCGCCGTACGCAGCAACGTGCGTGTGGCCGCGGCGGCGCGAGAAGCCACTCCGGCGGAGGGCGAGCCGGAAAAGGATCTCACCGCCGTCTCGCACAAAGCCATGAAGATCGCTTTCCGTACCGGCGGTGTGGTCGGCATGTTCACGGTGGGGCTCGGTCTGCTGGGAGCCTCCTGTGTGGTGCTGGTGTACGCGGCCGACGCGCCGAAGGTCCTGGAGGGCTTCGGTCTCGGTGCGGCGCTCATCGCGATGTTCATGAGGGTCGGCGGCGGCATCTTCACCAAGGCCGCCGACGTCGGCGCCGACCTGGTCGGCAAGGTCGAGCAGGGCATCCCGGAGGACGACCCGCGCAACGCCGCGACCATCGCCGACAACGTCGGCGACAACGTCGGCGACTGCGCGGGCATGGCGGCCGACCTCTTCGAGTCGTACGCCGTGACCCTCGTCGCCGCGCTGATCCTCGGCAAGGCGGCCTTCGGCGACTCCGGACTCGCCTTCCCGCTGCTCGTCCCGGCGATCGGTGTGATCACCGCGATGATCGGCATCTTCGCGGTCGCGCCGCGCCGCTCCGACCGCAGCGGCATGTCCGCGATCAACCGCGGGTTCTTCATCTCCGCGGTGATCTCGCTCGTGCTGGTGGCGATCGCCGTCTTCGTCTACCTCCCGGGGAAGTACGCCGACCTCGACGGCGTCACCGACACGGCGATCAGCGGCAGGGACGGCAACCCGCGGATCCTCGCGCTCGTCGCGGTGGCGATCGGCATCCTGCTCGCCGCCGTCATCCAGCAGCTGACCGGCTATTTCACCGAGACGACCCGCCGCCCGGTCCAGGACATCGGCAAATCCTCGCTCACGGGGCCCGCCACCGTCGTCCTCGCCGGTATCTCCATCGGCCTCGAATCGGCCGTCTACACCGCCCTGTTGATCGGCCTCGGCGTCTACGGGGCGTTCCTGCTCGGCGGCACCTCGATCATGCTGGCGCTGTTCGCGGTGGCGCTGGCCGGCACCGGCCTGCTCACCACGGTCGGTGTGATCGTCGCCATGGACACCTTCGGGCCGGTCTCCGACAACGCGCAGGGCATCGCCGAGATGTCCGGCGACGTCGAGGGCGCGGGCGCGCAGGTGCTCACCAACCTGGACGCCGTCGGCAACACCACCAAGGCCATCACCAAGGGCATCGCCATCGCCACCGCGGTCCTCGCGGCAGCGGCGCTCTTCGGGTCGTACCGTGACGCGATCACGACCGGCGCGCAGGACGTCGGCGAGAAGCTCAGCGGGAACGGCGCGCCGATGAGCCTGATGATGGACATCTCGCAGCCCAACAACCTCGTCGGCCTCATCGCGGGCGCGGCGGTCGTCTTCCTCTTCTCGGGGCTGGCGATCAACGCGGTGTCACGGTCGGCGGGGGCCGTGGTGTACGAGGTGCGGCGGCAGTTCCGCGAACATCCCGGGATCATGGACTACAGCGAGGAGCCGGAGTACGGCAAGGTCGTCGACATCTGCACCCGGGACGCCCTTCGCGAGCTCACCACACCCGGTCTGCTCGCCGTGCTGGCGCCGATCTTCATCGGGTTCACGCTCGGCGTCGGCGCGCTCGGCTCGTTCCTGGCGGGCGCGATCGGGACGGGCACGCTCATGGCGGTGTTCCTGGCGAACTCCGGCGGTGCCTGGGACAACGCCAAGAAACTCGTCGAGGACGGTCACTACGGCGGCAAGGGCAGCGAGGCCCACGCCGCGACCGTGATCGGCGACACCGTCGGCGACCCCTTCAAGGACACCGCAGGCCCCGCGATCAACCCGCTGCTGAAGGTGATGAACCTGGTGGCGCTGCTGATCGCGCCCGCGGTGATCAAGTTCAGCTACGGCGACGACAAGAGCATCGGCGTGCGGATCTTCGTCGCCGTGCTCGCGTTCCTCGTGATCGCCGGCGCGGTCTACGTCTCCAAACGGCGCGGCATCGCCGTGGGTGACGAAGACAACGAGAAGAAGGCGGCCAAGTCGGCGGATCCCGCGGTGGTTTCGTAGGCCCTTCGACGAGCCCCAGCTCAAGGGGCGGGCGGGCGGCGCGTGTTCATGCGCCGCCCGCCCGCTTTGTGCGCGCCCGCCGATCGGCCGTGAGGCTTGTCTCGCCTGGTGTAAACAGTCGTAAAAGGGTCTGTATGTGATATTCGGTGCGTGGGTGCCGTGCGTGCGCTGTGTAAGGTCCGGGGGCTGAGAGGCCATGGAAGGGACCGATCCGGTGAACAAGAAGCTTGCGGCCGCACTGTCCAGCGGTGCGGTACTGGTACTGACGCTGACAGGGTGCGGTGGCAGCGAGGACAACAAGGAGCTCGACGCCTGGGCCAAGAAGGTCTGCGACCTGGTGCCGGCCCAGAACAAGAAGATCACGGCGGCCTACGACGCGATCACCAAGGCGGCCGAGGACACCGAGAGCACCCCCGCGGAGCTCCAGAAGGCCGACTCCCAGGCCTTCCAGGACCTGTCCGACGGCTACAAGGCGCGTGCCATGGTCATCAAGAACGCCGGTGCGCCGCCCGGTGCCGAGGACGGTGCGAAGAAGCTCCAGGACGCCGTCAGCCGGCTCAACGCCCTCTCGGCGTCCTACGCCGACATGAAGACTCAGGTGGACGGGCTCAACACCAAGGACCAGGCGAAGTTCGCGACCGGGCTCAAGGACGTCTCGGCCCAGATGCAGAAGGTGGAGGCGCAGCGTCAGACGGCCCTCGCCGCGCTGAAGGAGCTGGAGTCCGGCGACACCAAGCAGGCGCTGGCCGACCAGCCGGGCTGCAAGCAGGTCTCCGCCTCCGCCGGGGCGTCGGCCCCGGCCACCGACAGCTGACCCGTCGGCCCCGGCCACCGACAGCTGACCGTCCGCGGAGTTCCCTCGGGCCTCGTGGGCCCCGTGGGTCCCTCGGGTCCCGTCGACCGAGTGGGCCCGCGAGTCGCTCCGCGGGGCGTTCCGACGGGGCGGGCGCGGGCCACAATGGGGGCGTGAGTACCTCCAGTCTGCCCACGCTGCCCGCCGCCCCTGCCTCCGGCCGCCCCGACGCCACCGCCCGGCTGAGGGACGCCCTGCTCGGAGCCTCCTTCACCGCCGACGGGTTGCTCGAACTGCTCGGCGCGCCCGCGTACGCGGCCCTCGCGCGCAGCGAGACCGTGCCCGCGCTCCGGGCCACCCGCGGGGACACCCCGCTGGAGGTCCTCGTCCGCCTGTTCCTCCTCCAGCAACCGGTGCCGCACACGCGCGTGGAGGGCGTTCTGCCCGTCGACGCGTGTCTGGAGAGCGGGTGGCTGGTGCGCACCGGGGACGAGGTGGCGGCCACGGTGGATGTACGGCCGTACGGCGGACCCGGCGGCGAGGACTGGTTCATCGTGTCGGACCTGGGCTGTGCCGTAGGCGGCGCCGGTGGCATCGGCAACAGTGACGAGGGCGTCGTGCTCGGCGTCGGCGGTGCCTCCACGACGCTCGCCGGCATCACCGTGCGCACGCCCGTCGGCGCCGCCCTCGACCTCGGCACCGGCTCCGGGATCCAGGCCCTGCACGCGGCACAGCACGCCACGCGCGTGACGGCCACCGATCTCAACCCGCGCGCGCTGCACATCACCGCGCTCACGCTGGCGCTGTCCGGCGCCCCGGCGGCCGATCTGCGGGAGGGCTCGCTGTTCGAGCCGCTCAAGCAGGGGGAGACGTACGACCTGATCGTGTCGAACCCGCCCTTCGTGATCTCGCCCGGCGCGCGGCTGACGTACCGCGACGGCGGGATGGGCGGGGACGATCTGTGCCGCTCGGTCGTTCAGGGGGCGGGGGAGCTGCTGAACGAGGGCGGGTTCGCGCAGTTCCTCGCCAACTGGCAGCACGTCGCGGGGGAGGACTGGCAGGACAGGCTCAGGTCGTGGGTGCCGCGCGGGTGCGACGCGTGGATCGTGCAGCGCGAGGTGCAGGACGTCACGCAGTACGCCGAGCTCTGGCTCAGGGACGCCGGTGACCACCGGGGCGACCCGGCCGAGTACCAGGCGCTGTACGACGCCTGGCTGGACGAGTTCGAGGCGCGCAAGGTGAAGGCCGTGGGCTTCGGCTGGATCACCCTGCGCAGGACGGGCTCCGCGGTGCCCTCGATCACCGTGGAGGAATGGCCGCACCCGGTCGAGCAGCCGCTCGGCGACACCGTCCGGACGCATTTCGAGCGTCTCGACTACCTGCGCGCCAAGGACGACGCCGCCTTGCTGGAGGCCCACTTCACGCTCGTGCCCGAGATCGTCCAGGAGCAGGTCGGGCTGCCCGGCGCCGAGGACCCGGAGCACGTGGTGCTGCGTCAGCACCGCGGGATGCGCCGGGCCACCAAGGTGGACACGGTGGGCGCGGGCTTCGCCGGCGTGTGCGACGGCTCGCTGAGCGCCGGTCGCATCCTCGACGCGATCGCCCAGCTCATGGGCGAGGACCCGGTCATGCTGCGCGACCGTACGCCCGCGCAGATCCGGCTGCTGGTGGAGCAGGGGTTCCTGGAGCCGGCGTGACCTGCCGCCACGGGAGGCGGGCCGGGGCGCGGTACCCCTGTGGGCGCGGTACCGCTGTGGGTGTCGGGGCGCGCCGCCGCTGGGACGCCCTCGCGCTGCTGAGGCCTGTGTGCTTGCCCTGTCGACAGTGCTCCGTGCGACGGGTCTCGTCCCGGGTCGGCATGCCGCGACATGCGGCGAGGCGGGCCGTTCCCGGGACCCGGGTACGGATCTGTGGGCCGGTCAGATAAGCGTCGGCGACTGCTGGTTTCCCCGTCCCAGCAGCTCGACGACGGCTACGCGGCTGTGCGCGGTGAGCCTGACCGACGACACGAAGTCGAGCGGGAGGACACCGCCGCCCGGCGCGGTCCGAAACCGGTCGGCCACCACCGGACCGGATCCGATGCACGCCGGGTCGAAGTCGGGCGCGGTCGGCCGGGTACGGGCGAGAACCGGTCGGAGTCGAACGGATCCGGGCGGGATCCGAGCGGGATTCGGGTGAGAACCGGGCGAGAATCGGACGGGATCCGTGACCGGCCGGGGCACGGTCCGGGCGGTCGGCCGGGAGCGGTCCGAGGGGTCCGTGGCCGTGTCGGCCCGGCGTTCACCCGGGGTTCGCCTGTCCGCCGTCCGCGCGTGCCAGCCTTCATGGAAGGCGCACACACAGCCGGCGGAAAAAGGGGCACGGGGAACCATGGAGAGCGGACCGGCGGTCTTCGCGGGAGTGGTGTTCGCCCTGTTCGGAGGAGGGCTGCTGGTGTGGACCGCGGCCCGGGTACGCCATCGCGAACCCGTCGCCCACGGTGTGAGTCCCGTCGCATCCGCGGCCTTCGCGACCCTCGCCGCGCTCAGCACGCTGGCCCTCGCCGCATGGTGCCTCACCCGTCTCTAGGACGCCCGGCGGGAAGCCTCCGCGAGCAGCTCGACCGGTAATTGGGGGATCGCCCTCCGGATCAGCTCGAAAAGGCCGGTGAGGACTCCGGGCGGCAGGAATGGCGGTAGTCGGGTTACCGTTCGAGTGGCCGTTGCGGGCTTTTCCCGTTTGACACGGGGGCGGGATGTACCGTCACACTCCGCAGCGTCAGCATGACCCGACCCCGGGAACCAAGGCCTGGGGAGACCCCCAGCGCCGACCGGAGAGAAGAGCGAAGTTGTCCCCGACCAGCGAGACCGCACACGGCGGCCGCCGACTCGTCATCGTCGAGTCGCCTGCCAAGGCGAAGACGATCAAGGGCTATCTCGGCCCCGGATACGTCGTCGAAGCGAGCGTCGGGCACATCCGCGACCTCCCCAACGGTGCCGCCGAGGTGCCGGAGAAGTACACCGGCGAGGTCCGCCGGCTCGGCGTGGACGTCGAGCACGACTTCGCGCCGATCTATGTGGTCAACGCCGACAAGCGGGCGCAGGTCAAGAAGCTCAAGGACCTGCTGAAGGACTCCGACGAGCTCTACCTCGCCACCGATGAGGACCGCGAGGGCGAGGCCATCGCGTGGCACCTCCAGGAGGTGCTGAAGCCCAAGGTCCCGGTCAAGCGGATGGTCTTCCACGAGATCACCAAGGCCGCGATCCAGGCCGCCGTCGCCAACCCGCGCGAGCTGAACCAGAAGCTCGTCGACGCCCAGGAGACCCGCCGCATCCTCGACCGCCTCTACGGCTACGAGGTCTCGCCGGTCCTGTGGAAGAAGGTCATGCCGCGCCTGTCGGCCGGCCGTGTCCAGTCGGTCGCCACCCGCCTCGTCGTGGAGCGGGAACGCGAGCGCATCGCGTTTCGTTCCGCTGAGTACTGGGACCTGACGGGCACCTTCGCGACCGGCCGCGCGGGGGACTCCTCGGACCCGTCGTCGCTGGTCGCCCGCCTCCAGAGCGTCGACGGCAGGCGGGTCGCGCAGGGTCGCGACTTCGACTCCCTGGGACAGCTCAAGAGCGCGAACACCCTCCACCTCGACGAGGCCACCGTCCGCGCCCTGGCCGCCGCCCTGGACCAGACGCGGTTCGCGGTCCGCTCGGTCGAGTCGAAGCCGTACCGCCGCTCGCCGTACGCCCCGTTCCGTACGACGACCCTTCAGCAGGAGGCCTCGCGCAAGCTCGGCTTCGGCGCGAAGGCGACCATGCAGGTGGCCCAGAAGCTGTACGAGAACGGCTTCATCACCTATATGCGTACGGACTCCACGACCCTGAGCGAGACCGCGATCAAGGCGGCCCGCGCCCAGGTCACCCAGCTCTACGGCGCCGACTACCTGCCGTCGGCCCCGCGCACGTACGCCGGGAAGGTCAAGAACGCCCAGGAGGCGCACGAGGCGATCCGCCCGTCGGGTGATCGTTTCCGCACCCCGGCCGAGACCGGCCTGACCGGCGACCAGTTCAGGCTCTACGAGCTGATCTGGAAGCGCACGGTCGCCTCCCAGATGAAGGACGCGATCGGCAACAGCGTCACCGTGAAGATCGGTGGCACCGCCGCCGACGGCCGGGACGTCGAGTTCAGCGCCTCCGGCAAGACGATCACCTTCCACGGCTTCCTGAAGGCGTACGTCGAGGGCGCCGACGACCCGAACGCCGAACTGGACGACCGCGAGCGCCGCCTGCCCCAGGTCAGCGAGGGCGACCCGCTGTCCGCCGAGGAGATCACGGTCGACGGGCACGCCACCAAGCCCCCGGCCCGCTACACCGAGGCCAGCCTCGTCAAGGAGCTCGAAGAGCGCGAGATCGGCCGCCCGTCAACGTATGCGTCGATCATCGGCACGATCCTCGACCGCGGCTATGTCTTCAAGAAGGGCACGGCACTCGTCCCGTCCTTCCTGTCCTTCGCCGTGGTCAACCTCCTGGAGAAGCACTTCGGCCGGCTCGTCGACTACGACTTCACCGCCAGGATGGAGGACGACCTCGACCGCATCGCCGCCGGTCAGGCGCAGTCCGTGCCGTGGCTGCGGCGCTTCTACTTCGGTGAGGCAGCGTCTGACAGCGGCTCCGCCGCCGACGCGGGCAACGGCGACGGGGACCACCTCGGCGGCCTCAAGGAGCTCGTGACCGACCTGGGCGCCATCGACGCCCGAGAGGTGTCGTCGTTCCCCGTGGGCAACGACATCGTGCTCAGGGTCGGCCGCTACGGCCCCTACATCGAGCGCGGCGAGAAGGACTCCGAGAACCACCAGCGGGCCGACGTGCCCGAGGACCTGGCACCGGACGAGCTGTCCGTCGAGCACGCCGAGGAGCTGCTCGCCAAGCCGAGCGGCGACTTCGAGCTCGGCGCCGACCCGGAGACCGGCCGCCAGATCATCGCCCGCGACGGCCGCTACGGCCCGTACGTCACCGAGGTGCTCCCCGAGGGCACCCCGAAGACCGGCAAGAACGCCGTCAAGCCGCGCACGGCCTCGCTGTTCAAGTCGATGGCCCTGGACACGGTGACCCTCGCGGACGCCCTCAAGCTGATGTCGCTGCCGCGTGTCGTCGGCGCCGACGCCGAGGGCCAGGAGATCACCGCGCAGAACGGCCGCTACGGCCCGTACCTGAAGAAGGGCACGGACTCGCGGTCACTGCAGACCGAGGACCAGCTCTTCACGATCACCCTCGAAGAGGCGCTGGAGATCTACTCCCAGCCCAAGCAGCGCGGGCGGGCAGCCGCCAAGCCGCCGCTGAAGGAGCTGGGCGTGGACCCGGTCAGCGAGAAGCCGGTCGTGGTCAAGGACGGCCGCTTCGGGCCGTACGTCACCGACGGGGAGACCAACGCGACCCTGCGCTCCGGCGACAGCGTCGAGGAGATCACCCCGGAGCGCGGCTTCGAACTGCTCGCCGAGAAGCGGGCGAAGGCCCCCGCCAAGAAGACGGCGAAGAAGGCGCCCGCCAGGAAGGCCCCGGCCAAGAAGGCGACGGCCGCGAAGACGACGGCGAAGAAGACGACCACGGCCGCGAAGAAGACGACGGCGAAGAAGACCACCGCGACCGCGAAGAAGGCGGCGGCCTCGAAGGCGGCCTCCGAGGACTGAATCCGGCGCAGTTCCTCCACTGAGGCTTCGCAATGCGCACGCCCCGGCATCACTTTGGTGTCGGGGCGTGCGCACGTGCGGACGCGCGCCCCGGGCTGTCGGTGGCTCCCGATAGGCTGAAAGCATGACCCCTGCGGAGCAGCCAACGGCCCCTGACCCGGCCCCCGACGACGCCCTGGTCGCGGACTCCCGCGAGCGTGCCGTCCGCGCCCTGCTGCGCAGGCCCCAGCTGAAACGCCTGTGGAGCGCCCAGCTCGTCGGCGGAGTCGGCGACACCCTCGCACTTCTGGTGCTGGTGCTGCTGGCCCTCCAGACGGCGGTCGCCGAGGGCTCGTTCGGCGGCGGCTACCGAGGTCTGGCGTTCGCAGTGGCGACCGTCTTCGGTACGCGCATCCTGGCGACGCTGCTCTTCGGTGCCGTTCTGCTCGGCCCGCTGACGGCGCTCACGTCGCAGGAGGGCCCGCTCGACCGCCGCTGGACCATGGTCGGAGCGGACGGAGTCAGGGCCGCCCTGCTCATCGTCGCCCCGCTGTGGATCGACTGGACGCCGGACAACGCGCCGGCGATGCTCCTGGTGACCGCCTTCGTGACCGGTGTCGCCGAGCGCCTGTGGACCGTGTGCCGCGAGAGCGCCGCGCCCGCCCTGCTGCCGGCTCCGCCGCCGGAGGGAGCGACGGTACGACCCCTGCCGGACCACCTGGACGCCCTGCGCCGCCTGTCGCTGCGAACGACCTTCGTGGTGATCCCGCTGGCCGGCCTCACGCTCGTCGCAGCCGGTCTGCTCAACAACCTGCTGGGCTCCGGCATCGAATGGTTCGGCCAGCACCAGGCGGCCCTCGCCTCCTACGTCGCGGCCGGTCTGTTCGCCGCGTCCCTGTCGTTGCTGACCTTCCTGGAACTGCCCGACACCCGCACCCCGCGCGCGCGTTCGCCGCTGGAGGGGCTGCGCCGGCCCAAGACGGGCACCGGCGTCGACAAGGGCCGCACCGGTGCGATCCCGCTGCTCGTGCCGGCCTGCGCGGCCGTCGCCGGGGCGATCGCGGCCGCTGTCGCCGTCGCCGTGCTGCACGCCAGGGACCTGGGCGGCGGCCCGGTGACGTACGGACTGATGGTGTCCGCGCTGACCGGTGGCGTCGTGGTCGGCGTCCGTACGGCGCCCCGGGTGCTGGTCGCGCTGTCCCGGCGCCGGCTGCTCGCGCTGGCGATCGCCTTCACCGGCATCGCCCTGCTGGCGGCCGGGCTCGTCCCGGATCTCACCACCGTGCTGCTGATCGAGGTGCTGGCCGGCGTCGGCGCGGGCGTGGCCGCCAACACCGGTCACACGCTGCTCGACCAGGAGACCGAGGAGTACCGGCGGGCGCGGACCACCGAGCACCTGCACGCGGTCGTGCGGGTCAGTGTGGCGCTCGGCGCGCTGGTCGCGCCCGTGGTGGCCGCGGCGATCGGGCCGCACCGCCTGGAGAACGGCAAGTTCGTGTTCGCGCACGGCGGCGCCGCGTTCGTCCTGATGCTGGTCGGCGCGCTGCTGCTGCCGGTGGCCGCGGTCGTGCTGGCCAAGGTCGACGACCGGTCCGGCGTACCGCTCAGGCACGACCTGCGGGACGCGCTGCTCGGCGGCGACGACCCGGTGACGGTGCCTGCCGACGGCGGCTTCTTCATCGCCCTGGAGGGCGGCGACGGGGCCGGGAAGTCCACCCAGGCCGAGGCGCTCGCCGAGTGGATCCGGGCCAAGGGGCATGAGGTCGTGGTGACGCGCGAGCCGGGGGCGACCCCGGTGGGCAAGCGGCTGAGGTCGATCCTGCTGGACGTGTCGAGCACCGGACTGTCCCACCGCGCGGAGGCGCTGCTGTACGCGGCGGACCGCGCGGAGCACGTGGACACCGTGGTCAGGCCCGCGCTGGAGCGCGGCGCGGTCGTGATCTCCGACCGGTACATCGACTCGTCGGTCGCGTACCAGGGCGCCGGGCGCGACCTGTCCCCGACGGAGATCGCCCGCATCAACCGCTGGGCGACGGACGGCCTGGTGCCGCATCTGACCGTCCTGCTGGACGTGTCCCCGGAGATCGCCCGCGAGCGCTTCACCGAGGCGCCGGACCGGCTGGAGTCGGAGCCGGCGGAGTTCCACGCGCGTGTGCGGTCCGGGTTCCTCACCCTGGCGGCTTCCGACCCCGGGCGCTACCTGATCGTGGACGCGGGACAGGAGCCCGAGGCCGTCTCCACCGTCGTACGGCATCGGCTCGACCAGATGCTGCCGCTGTCCGAGCAGGAGATACGGGAGCAGGAGGAGGCCCGGCGCAAGGCCGAGGAGGAAGCGCGCCGCAAGGCCGAGGAAGAGGCCGCGCGCAAGGCCGAGGAGGAGCGCCTGGAGCGTGAGCGCCAGGAGCAGCTCGCCCGGCTGAAGGCCGAGGAGGAGGAGCGCAAGCGGCGTGAGCTGGAGGAGGCCCAGCGTCGCGAGGCCGAGCGGCAGGCGGAGGAGGCGCGGCTGCGTGCCGAGGAAGCGCGCAGGCGTGCCGAGGAGGAGCGGGCCCGTCTCCTCGCCGAGGAGAAGTCGCGCGCCGAGGAAGAGGCACGGCGCAAGGTTCAGGAAGAGGCCGCCCGCAAGCGGGCCGCGGAGGAGGCGCGCCTGCGTGCCGAGGCCGAGGAGCAGCGGCTGGAGAAGCAGCGCAGGGCCGAGGAGGCGTTGCTGCGCGCCGAGGAGGCTCGCCGGCTCGCCGAGTCCGCGGCCGCGGCGGCGGAGGCGGGACCGAAGCAGGCCGCTGCTCCTGCGGCGGGAATGGACGCGGCGACCGTGCCCACCCCGGTGGTGACGCCGACGAACGCGTCGGGTGGGCCGGTGGACGAGACGGCTGTGCTGCCTCGGGTGTCCATGGAGAAGGACGACGGGGATTCCTTCGGGGGCGGTGCCTCCCAGGGGTCCGACTCCGAGGTGACGGCCGAGCTTCCGCAGCCGCCTGTGCCTCCGGGCGCGGCGGATGAGACGGCCGTGCTGCGGCCTGTGCCTCCGGGATCGGCTGACGAGACGGCCGTACTGCCTCCCGTGCCTCCGGGATCGGCGGATGAGACCGCGGTGCTTCCTCCTGTGCCTTCGAACGCGGCAGACGAGACGGCCGTGTTGCCTCCGGTGTCGGGGGACGGCCCTGCGGACCGGGTGCCGCCGGGGTACTTCCGGGACGCGGAGCGGACGCGGGAGCTGCCGCAGGTCGACGAGAAGGGGACGCCTCGGCGCAGGGCCCGGTCGGACTGGGCCGAGGAGACGCCGTTGGACGATCTGCCTTCGCTGGCCGATGAGCTGCTCGGGCCGCATGACGAGGAGTACGGGGACGGTCGGGGCCGGCGTCGGGGGCGGTAGCGGCCGTCTTCAGGGTGCGGGCTCGCCGTGGCGGGTCGCGTGGTTTCCCGCGCTCCTGGGTGGGTGCGGTCAAGCCTGCCCGGCTGCACCCGCCCGCAGCCCGCAGAACGCAGACCGGCAACCGGCCGTCGTCCCGATGTCAGTGGTCGCCTCCACAATGGACTCCGTAGTGCGACACATGACGAAAGGGCGGCGTGACCCATGACCGTATGGGACGACCTGGTCGGCCAGGAGAGGGTGAGCGAGCAGCTCGGGGCCGCTGCCCGGGACGCCGACGCCCTGGTCACCGCCATCGCCACCGGTGCCCCGCCCCCCGAGGCGTCGAAGATGACCCATGCCTGGTTGTTCACGGGCCCGCCCGGGGCCGGGCGGAACCAGACGGCACGGGCCTTCGCCGCCGCACTGCAGTGCGTCAGCCCGGACCGGGCCCTCGGCGGCGTTCCCGGCTGCGGATTCTGCGACGGCTGTCACACGGCCCTGATCGGCACCCACGCCGACGTCACCTCCGTCGCCGCCGTCGGCAGCCAGATCCTCGCCGACGACATGCGGGACACCGTGAGGAAGTCCTTCACCTCGCCCGCTACCGGCCGCTGGCAGATCATCCTCGTCGAGGACGCCGAGCGGCTGAACGAGAAGTCGGCCAACGCGGTCCTCAAGGCCGTGGAGGAGCCCGCCCCGCGGACGGTGTGGCTGCTGTGCGCCCCCTCCATCGAGGACGTCCTGCCGACGATCCGTTCCCGTTGCCGGCACCTGAACCTGTCCACCCCCTCCGTGGACGCCGTCGCCGACATGCTGGTGCGCAGGGAGGGCGTCGAGCCCGCCGCCGCGATGGCCGCCGCCCGTGCCACCCAGGGCCACATCGACCATGCGCGCCGCCTCGCCACCGACCCGGCCGCGCGCCGGCGCCGTGCCGCCGTTCTGAAGCTGCCGCTGCGCGTCGAGGACGTCGGCGGCTGCCTCAGGGCGGCGCAGGAACTCGTCGACGCGGCGGCCGATGACGCCAAGCAACTCGCCGAGGAGATGGACGGCAAGGAGACCGACGAGCTGAAGACGGCGATGGGCGCCACCCAGGGCGGCAGGATGCCGCGCGGCACCGCGGGCGTGATGAAGGACCTGGAGGACAAGCAGAAGCGCCGCAAGACGCGTACCCAGCGCGACAGCCTCGACCTCGCGCTCACCGACCTCACCGGCTTCTACCGCGACGTCCTCGCCCTTCAGCTCGGCTCCCGCGTGGCGATCGCCAACGGTGACGCCGAGGACGCCCTGGAGCGACTCGCCCGCGGCAGCTCCCCGGAGAGCACACTCCGCCGCATCGAGGCGATCGGCGCCTGCCGTGAGGCCCTCGACCGCAATGTGGCCCCGCTGCTCGCCGTGGAGGCGATGACGATGGCACTCAGAGAGGGCTGAGGAGCGCCGGTGATCACAGGTTGACCGTGTCACTCGTACGGGCCGGATGGTTCACGGAGGGCATGTGATCCAACGCGGAGGGTTAGGCTCGCTCGATGCGCATCAGGCTCAACCCCCGCCGCACCAGCCGGAACCTTCCCGTCCGGCAGGCACGCACGGCCCGTACTCGTCAGACCCGCGAGGCCCATCCGCGGCCGGCTCGCACAGCCCTGGCCGGCGGTGCCCTCCTCGCGGTCGCCACGCTGCTCGTCTCCGCCTGCTCCGTCGGCGCGTCGACGAGTTCCGCCACCTCGGCCGGCGAGGTGGCGCTGGCCGCGCTGCCGCGATCGACACCGGCTGCGCTCACGCCGTACTACGGGCAGAAGGCGCGCTGGCACAGCTGCGGGGTGCCCGGCTTCGAGTGCGCCACGCTGAAGGCGCCGCTGGACTACGACAAGCCGGCCGGCGGGGACGTCCGGCTTGCCGTCGCCCGCAAGAAGGCCACGGGGCCGGGCTCGCGTCTCGGGTCGCTGTTCGTGAACCCGGGCGGACCGGGCGGCTCGGCGGTCGGCTACCTCCAGGCGTACGCCGGCATCGGCTACCCCGCGGCGGTCCGGGCCCGGTACGACATGGTCGCGGTCGACCCGCGCGGAGTGGCCCGCAGCGAGCCCGTCGAATGTCTCGACGGGCGGGACATGGACGTGTACACCCAGACGGACAGCACACCCGACGACGCGCGCGAGACCACCGAACTCGTCGGCGCCTACAAGAAGTTCGCGGAGAGCTGCGGCAAGCACTCGCCCGCACTGCTGCGGCACGTCTCGACGGTCGAGACGGCCCGGGACATGGACATCGTGCGGGCGGCACTGGGCGACGCGAAGCTGAACTACGTGGGGGCGTCGTACGGGACGTTCCTCGGGGCGACGTATGCGGGGCTGTTCCCCGGGCGCTCGGGGCGGCTGGTGCTGGACGGCGCGATGGACCCCTCGCTGCCCGCGCGGCGGATGAACCTCGACCAGACGGCGGGGTTCGAGACGGCGTTCCAGTCGTTCGCGAAGGACTGCGTCCAGCAGCCGGACTGCCCGCTCGGACGAAAGGGAACGACGCCCGCGGAGGTGGGCCGGAACCTCAAGGCGTTCTTCGGACGGCTGGACGCACACCCGATCCCCACCGGTGACGTGGACGGCCGCAGGCTCGGCGAGGCCCTCGCCACCACCGGCGTGATCGCGGCGATGTACGACGAGAGCTCCTGGGCGCAGCTGCGTGAGGCACTGACGTCGGCGATGAAGGAGAAGGACGGCGCCGGGCTGCTGGTCCTCGCCGACAGCTACTACGAGCGCGACGCCGGAGGCCGCTACAGCAACCTGATGCCGGCCAACGCCGCCGTGAACTGCCTCGACCTGCCGCCCGCCTACGACAGCCCCGAGCAGGTGGAGAAGGCCCTGCCGTCCTTCGAGAAGGCGTCGCCCGTCTTCGGCGAGGGCCTCGCCTGGGCCTCCCTCAGCTGCGCGTACTGGCCGGTCAGGGCGACGGGTGAGCCGCACCGCATCGAGGCCCGGGGTGCGGCCCCGATCGTCGTGGTCGGCACCACCCGCGACCCGGCCACCCCCTACCGCTGGGCCCGCGCCCTGGCCGCCCAGCTCTCCTCGGCCCGCCTCCTCACCTACGAGGGCGACGGCCACACCGCCTACGGCCGCGGGAGCACCTGCATCGACTCCGCGATCAACACGTACCTGCTCCGCGGAACCCCTCCCGCGGACGGGAAACGCTGCTCCTAGCCCGGACCTACGGACCGTCCGGGGGCGCCCCGAGGGCAGGTGCGGAGCACCCCCGGAAACTGTGTAGACTTGCCGACGTTGCTGATCGCACCATGGTGTGGACAGCGCGCCGCCTTAGCTCAGATGGCCAGAGCAACGCACTCGTAATGCGTAGGTCTCGGGTTCGAATCCCGAAGGCGGCTCTGTGGAAGCCTCAGGACTCACTCGCCGTGACCTGGGGCTTTTGCTTTTGGCCTGTGCGGTGAGTGTCCGATGCGGACCGCGTGACCATGTCTGGCCTCAGGTGGGGACCTTGCTCCACCGGCCCGGCGTGCCAGGAAGCACGTCGGCCAATCGGATCTTTCTGTTCCGCGCCCCTGCTCAGCGCTGACCCGGCGCGTCCTGCTTGCGGACTCAGCCCCATGGCTTGAAGACCGAGAGCACCATCGCGAAACTCAGCAGCACCATGGCGGTGGTGGAGAGGAACGCGACGAACCAGATGTCCCGCAACGGTTACTCGCCTGAGGCGAGTTCGGTGATCGGGCCCAGGAACGTCAGCAGCATGGCCTGATGAGGAAGAAGGGTCCGTACGATCCTCAGGCGGTGAGGACTTCCAGGGCGGCGGCGTGCACACCCGGCGCGGCGGCGATGTAGTTCTCGCTGGCGAGTTCCCACGGTTTGCCGTCGAGGCCGGTCACGACGCCTCCGGCCTCCTGGACCAGCAGCACACCCGCCGCGTGGGACCGGACGTTGTCGAACTGCCAGTGCAGGTCCATCCGGCCCGCGGCGACCTGGGCGAGCTGGTGGGTCACCGGGACGGAGACCCGTACGTAAAGGGCGGCGTTGGACATCGCGGCGAAGGCGGAGCCCATCCGCTCCGCGAACTCGGGGTCGCGACCCGGCTGGGCCTGGCCGGTCCCGGCCAGTGCGCCGTCCAGCGCCGTCTTGTCCGAAACGCGCAGCCGTACACCGTTGAGGAACGCCCCGCCGTCCTCGGTCGCGGTGAACATCTCGTCGAGGACCGGGAAGTAGACCACCGCCAGCACCGGGCGGCCGTCGCGGACGAGGCTCACGCCGATGTTCCAGTCGGGCATGCCGTGCACGGCGTTGACGTTGCCGCCGACCGGGTCGATGAGCCACCACTCGCCCGTGGCCAGCGGTCCCGATCCGTGCTCGTCGTTGAGCCAGCCCGCGCTCGGCAGGGCCTCGGTCAGCGCCGGGCGCAGCGTGGCGACGACGGCCGCGTCATTGGCCTGGAGGCTGGCGAGCAGTTCGGGGAGGCCGGGATGACGGGTTTCGGTGGAGTAGCGCGTCATCATCCGGGCGCCGGCGTGGCGGACGGCGGCGACGGTGGCGGCAAGAAGGTCCTGGTTCAGTTCCTGGCTCATGGGATGCTCCTGGAGTTGATCGAAGTGGATCTGTGTCTTGTGAGGATTTACTCGTATGCAATTGGACTTGAATCTGCTGACCGTGCTGGACGCCCTGCTCGAAGAGGGCAGCGTGATGGGCGCGGCCGAGCGGCTGCACCTGTCCTCGCCCGCGGTCAGCCGCACCCTCGGCCGGCTTCGCGCCGTCACGGGGGACGACATCCTGGTGCGCACCGGCCACTCGATGACTCCCACCCCGTACGCGGTGTCGGTACGGGAGGACGTGCACCGGCTGGTCAGGCAAGCGCGTGAAGTGCTCTCGCCGATCCGTGAGCTGGATCTGGCAGGGATGGATCGCACGTTCACGATCCAGTGCCACGACGCGGTGGCCGCGTCCCTGGTACCCGTACTGGTCGGGAGGATCCAACAGCGGGCTGCCGGGGTGCAGTTGCGGGTGCTGGCGGAGAACACCGTCGACACCGACGATCTGCGCCACGGCCGCGTCGATCTGGAACTCGGCGGTGGTAGGCCTGGCCTCCCCGAGTTCCGGTCCGAGCCGCTCGGCGACGATCGGCTCGTCGTGGCGATGCGCGCGGACCACCCGTGCGCCGCCGGACTCGACTTGGCTTCCTACGCGGCACAGCCGCATGTGGTGATCTCCCGGCGCGGCCGCCTCACCGCGTCGATCGACGACGTGCTGGCCGCCGAAGGTCTGCGGCGCCGGGTGGTCGCGGCGGTGGCGACGGTGTCCGGTGCCCTGCAGATCGCCGCTTGTGGCGACGTGCTGGTCACCTGTACGGCGATCTTCGGCCGCCCGCTCATCGAGGCGTTCGGGCTCATCGCCCGGCCGCTGCCGATCGAGGCCCCGGCGGCGACGATCAACTGCAACTGGCACCAGCGCTACGATTCCGACCCCGCCCACGCCTGGCTCCGCGAGCAGATCCGGGAGTCGTTCGAGGAGATCGCCGCCGGCTGACCACTGCGCCTACTCCGTCAGGGGCAGGGCCACGGCACCGGGAAATCGGGGCGTCTCGGCTTCGTCGAGCATGGCTGCGGCGACGGTTTCCCGGCTGACCTTGGCGCCGAGGTCGAAGGGGGGAGCGGACTCCAGGCCGACCGTGCGCCGACGGGGGCTTTCGGGTCCGTCGGCGAGCATCCCGGCGTGGAAGACGGTGCCTCCGGCCGCGAGAACGGTGTTGTCGGCCTCGACCTTGTCCGAGAGCCGGTCGCCCAGCACCTTGGCGAGCACGTCCGCGCCCTCCCCTGCCACTTCGGCGGACTTGCCCGTGCCGTAGGCGCCGAGCCAGATGACGCGCTGCGGGTCGGCGGCGACGACGGCCCGGGCGCCGGCCAGGAGGATTCCGGCCCGGTCCGTACCGAGCGCGGAAAGGACCACGGAATCCCCGTCCACGACGGCGGCGATACCGGCCGCGTCGTGCACGTCGCCCGCCACTTTGCGCAGGTTCGGAGAGTCGGGCAGGGCGATCCGCTCGGGGTCACGCGCGATGGCGGTCACGGTGTGACCACGTTGCAGCGCCTGTCGGGTGAGGGCTATTCCGGTCTGACCGGAGGCTGCGAGGACGGTGAGGTTCATGCCGAGAACGTTAGAGAGCCACTCACTTAACATCAAGTGCAAGTAACTGACTTGATAAGTTACTCAGACGCAATTGATTGTGAAGTGCTTGCCCGGAGGGCAGGGGCGTCGGCGGGGCAAGTTGAGCGTGTCACTTCAGTCCCCTGGGTTCTCTGAGTTCCCTGAGTCCGCCTTGCGTGCCCTGAGTCCGTTGGCGGTCGTGCCCGCGATGAGGCCGCGCCGCGCGATCGACCACGTTCGGGCGGCGTGCACACGTCTGGAGCTTCGGGCGCGTGGCCGCGTGCGACGACAGCCGCTGCGCCAGCCTCTGCGTGGTCGGCTCCGGGATAGGGCCCCATCGTTGTCGGCGGCTCGTGGATTTACGGGTTACCGCCAATAACCGTCCACCCACTTTGGCGGTCCGCTGCCCTGTGTCCCCGGTTCCGGCCGGTTAGCGTCCGGGCATGAGGCGACGCAAGGGCATCGGAACGAGCCGTGGCACGGCCTTGCACCGTGTGCGGGACAGGGCGATTCAGCGCCGGGAGGTCGTCCGAGCCGGAAGCAGGCGCAGACGGTTCGGTCGCCGGGCCGAGCAGGCCCGCCCCTGGCTGCAGTTCCTGGCCGACCTCGCCACGCTCCTTGCGCGGCTGGTGCGGTAGCCCGCCGGGGGTGCCCTGAGATCATGCGCTGAGGGGGACTGGACCAGCGCGCACGGAGGTGCCGTATTTCAGGGATCGGGTCGGCAGGCGGCGGAGGGCATTCCGGCAGCGGATACTCCGGTACGCCCCTCGTCAAGAAGCTCGGGATCAAGGCAGGGCACCGGGTGCGGCTCGACGGGGCGCCCGACGGGTGGGACATCCCCGGCCTGCCCGACGACTGCGACCTCGCGACCGGGGGACCGAGCGGCGCGGATGTGGCCCTCTCCTTCCATCGCGAGTACGCGCGGCTGGCGGCCGAGTCGGACGGGCTCGTCGCCGGCCTCGCGGACGATGCCGCGTTGTGGATCGCCTGGCCGCGCAGGGCCGCCGGGCACGTCAGCGACATCACCGAGAACGCGCTGCGGGACGTGTTCCTCCCGCTCGGCGTCGTCGACGTGAAGGTCGCGGCGTTGGGGGAGGACTGGTCGGGGCTGAAGTTCGTGCGGCGGCGGGAGAACCGGCGGGGCTGAGACGAGGCCTAAGAGGTCGTTTCTTTTGGTGTGCGTGAGGGCTGGCTGGTGAGTGGTGGCCGTGGCTGGTGTCACTGCGTGTGTGGGAAGGCTGTTCCAGCCAGAGTCTTTGCGGCGAGGCGTACAGCGTTCTCCCAGGCCCGGACCTCTTCGGGGGACATGAAGTCGAGGTGGTACTCCAGGCCCACGGCCGCCACGAATTCCCGCTCAGGATCTGTCAACGCCTCGATCCCCTGCCAGACTCGATCTGCGACCATCTTCGGTGGCAAGGCACCGGCGGTCAGCTCTGTCGCCATGTGATGCAGGAGGCAGCGTTCAGCGGTCTCGTAGTCCGGGATCTCCATCCCGAACTCCTCCATGGTGTGTCCGAAGAGCTGGCGGATCTCTGCTGGGTGCTCGCGCCGGGAACGGCCGGCCAGGTCGCGCAGTGAAGGAGAGTCATGGCCGGCAGCCAGTAGGTGGGCCGCCAACATGGGCAGGTCTTCCTCGCAGATGAGGTTCGCCGCGTACTTCCAGGCGATGGTGGCTGGCTCGTCCATGAGCGAATCCTGACCGAGGGGAACACCTCTGACCAGTGAGTTATCGGATCCGTGTGAGGCGCCGATGGCCGATGAGGAGGGCAGCGATGCCCACGAAGGCCAGGAAGTGCTCGGGCTTGCGCTCGTAGCGGCGGTGGAGACGGCGGCAGCCTGCCAGCCAGGACACCGTTCGCTCGACCACCCATCGGTGGCGGCCGAGTCGTTGTGAGGATTCGATGCCTTTGCGGGCGATGCGGTGGCGTATGCCGCGGCTGCGGAGCCATCGGCGCAGGTGGTCGTAGTCGTATCCCTTGTCGCCATGGAGTTTCCCAGGTCGCCTGCGACGCGGGCCCCGGCGGGACCGGATCGGCGGTATGCCTCGTACAAGCGGCACCAGGCCCTGACTGTCGTGCAGGTTGGCTGCGGAGATGCCCAGGGACAGGGGCAGTCCTTTTCGGTCGGTGATCAGGTGGATCTTCGATCCCGGCTTGCCACGATCGGTCGGATTCGGTCCCGTCAGTAGCCCCCTTTTGCGGCCCTGACACTTACCGAGTCGATTGCACATCGGGACCAGTCCAGCTCACCGAGCGCGCCAAGTTCGTCGAGGATGACGCGGTGCAGTCTGGCCCAGACGCGGGCACGGCTCCACTGCGCGAAGCGCCGGTAGACCGTGGGCCACGCCGGGCCGAAGACCGGCGGGAGTTGCCGCCAGGTGCACCCCGACGTGGCCACGAAGATGATCGCCGCCAACGTCTCGCGGTCGCCCGCCCGCCGTCGGCCCCCGCCCTGGGGACGTATGACCTCCGTAGGAGGTACCACCCGGCGAAACAGCTCCCACAACTCGTCCGGTACCAGCCGCTGGACCAGGTCTGCCATGCACTGACCAACGACCACCCCAGGCCAAAAGAAACGGTGCCTAAGGCGTCCAGCCTCCACGTCAGCCCCCTCCACGTCACCCCCCTCCACCCCGCCCCCACATCCCCATACCTGAGAAGTCCTTACCGTGAACGGCTAGCATCGCGCCGGTCGATGCCCGTCGGGCTGACGGGATCAAGGGCTGACGGGCTGACAGCACGACGGCACGAATGGACGAGGTGGGGACATGCACGCGCCGAGGATCGCCGTCGCCGTGGTGACCATGGGGAACCGGCCCGACGAGGTCGACGCGCTGCTGCGGTCCGTGGCCAAGCAGGACCTCGCGCCGACCCGGATCGTGATCGTCGGCAACGGCTGCCGGCTGCCCGAGTTCGCCGAGCGGCTGTCCCTGCCCGGCGAGGTCACCACCGTCGACGTCGACGAGAACCTCGGCTGCCCCGGCGGACGGAACGTGGCGCTCGCCCGGCTGAGGGACTTCGGCGACATCGACGTCGTAGTGGAACTCGACGACGACGGACTGCTCGTGGACGCCGATGTGCTGCGCCGCGTACAGGAGTTGTTCGCGGCCGACGAACGCCTCGGCATCGTCGGCTTCCGTATCGCCGACGAGAACGGCGAGACCCAGCAGCGGCACGTGCCCCGTGTCGGCGCCTCCGATCCGCTGCGCGGCGGGTACGTCACCGGGTTCCTGGGCGGCGGCCACGGTTTCCGCATGGCCATGCTCACCGAGATCGGGGACTGGCCCGCCGAGTTCTTCTTCGCCCACGAGGAGACCGACCTGGCCTGGCGTGCCGCCGACCGCGGCTGGCGCATCCTGTACGCGCCCGAACTGCTGCTCCAGCACCCGAAGACCTCACCGGCCCGGCACGCCATCTACTACCGGGTCAACGCCCGCAACCGCGTCTGGCTGGCCCGCCGTCGGCTCCCCTGGGCACTCGTCCCCGTCCACCTCGGTGTGTGGACGGCGCTCACCCTGCTGCGGACCCGGTCGGTGAGCGGGCTGCGCGCCTGGTTCGGCGGGTTCGTCGAGGGCGTACGGGAACCGGCGGGTGAACGGCGGCCGATGCGCTGGCGAACGGTGTGGCACCTCACCCGGCTGGGACGCCCGCCGGTCATCTGAGAGCCCGTGGTCCCGAGAAGGGGACGAGGGTCCCGGTCGCTCACCTCCGCCGACCGGGGCCCTCTCGCGTCCCACGGATCCGGCCGCGACGGCGACACTCCCCCGAGTTGCGCGTCGTACGCGCGCGCCCTCGGGCCAGATCCGATGTAGTGATCACATCAGGTTGCGCCAACAAATCGCTAACATGTGGCCAACGCATGTACGTTTCGCTGTTCGTCTCTTGGCGTGAAGTCGACGGTGACGACGGGGAACCGGCGGTGTGGGACCGCGGAACGGGAGCCGGTTCCGGCAGGGGCCGGTGTCGGGTGGCTGGCGGGAAACCGCCGTGAAGAGGGCGGGAATCCGCCAGAAGTGGGCGACGTGATGGGGCGCGGACCGCGGTCGGGGCTGCGGTTCGGACTGCTCGGACCGCCGATCCTGTACGACGGCGACGACAGCGCCGGTGTGCGGGTCGTCGGCAGCCGCAAGCAGCGGATCCTGCTGGCCGCGCTGCTCCTCGAAACCGGCCGGGTCGTCTCTGCCGGGTCCCTCAAGGACGCGCTGTGGGGCGGCACCCCGCCGGCCTCGGCGAAGGCATCCCTGCACAACCACGTCTCCCGGCTGCGACGGCTGCTCGACGACCCCGAACGGCTCCAGGCGGTGGCCCCCGGCTATCAGCTGCGCGTGGAGCCGGGTGAGCTCGACGTCCAGGTCTTCGAGAGTCTCGCCGCCGGGGCCCGCGCCGCGCACGCCGACGGGAACTGGGCCGAGACCGTCGACGCCTGCGCCGCGGCCCTCGCCCTGTGGCGGGGCACACCGCTCAGCGGAGTCCCCTCCGAACTCGCCGGGTACGCGTTGGTGCAGCGCCTGGAGGAAGCGCGACTACTGCTGCTGGAATGGCGTTACGACGCCGAGCTCGCCCTCGCGCCGACCCGGCCGGACGCCCTCGTCCCCGAACTCTCCGCGCTGGCCGCCGAACACCCCCTGCGCGAGTCCTACCACCGCCAGCTGATGCTCGCCCTCCACCGCACCGGCCGCCAGGCCGAGGCCCTCGCCGTCCACCGGGACCTCCGCAGCCGCCTGGTCGAGGAACTCGGCGTGGAGCCGGGCCCCGCGGTCCGCGATGCACATGTGGAGGTGCTGCGCGGGGGAGGCGGCGGGGTTGACGGAAGCGGTCGAAACGGTGGCCCGGGCACAACGGGCGGTGCAGGAAAGGCCGGTGACGGCACAGGACCGGCCGCCGAAGTACGTGCAGCTCGGCAGGCCGGGCGGGCGGTCACTCCCGGTGCCGCTTCCGCTTCCGCAAGCGCTACGCGCGAAGATGCCCCGCCCGCCACCCCTGCTTCCGCGTCCGCGTCCGCGTCCGCCTCACCCGACCCCGGCGTCCAGGCCCCGCACTCGAACGCCCCGCACCCGCACGCCCTCCGGGCGTCCCATCCCTACAGGCCGCCGCACCCCCACACCAAGGCGTCACCCCCGGCGCCCCTCTCACCACCCCGGCCCGCCCAACTGCCCCCGCCCCCAGGCAACTTCATCGGCCGGGTCACCGCCCGCGAAGACCTCCGCCGCGCCCTCACCCGCAACGACGGCCCCTCCGTGGGGGTCATCAGCGGCATGGCAGGCGTCGGCAAGAGCGCGCTCGCGCTGCACGTCGCCCATGGGCTGCGGGAACGTTTCCCTGACGGGCAGTTCTACGTGAACCTCCAGGGCGCCACCCCGGGCATGACCCCCCTCACCCCGGCCCAGGCCCTCACCGCCCTGCTCCGCGACCTCGGCGCCGAGCCGCGCAGCATCCCCGAACACCCGGACGCGGCAGCCGCGTTGCTGCGGTCGCTCCTCGCGCCCACCCGCACCCTCATGGTGCTGGACGACGCGTCGAGCGCCGCGCAGGTACGGCCGTTGCTGCCGGCCGGTGGCGGCTGCGCGGTGATCGTCACCAGCCGCTCCCCGCTGACCGCCCTCGACGACGCCCACCGTTACCCGCTCACCCCGCTCTCGGCGGAGGAGAGCGCGGAGTTGCTGCGCGCACTGTCGGGCCGTGAGGACCAGCAGGGTCAGGACACCCAGCACGGTCAGGACCCCCAGCACGGCCAGGACACCCAACACGACCGGGACGGTCTATACGGCCTACACGACCGGGACGGCCAGGTCGGCCAAGACCGCGGCGGCCCCGACGCAGCCCCCAGTGGCCACGGCATCCACCGAAGCGGCAACGGCGCCCCTGTCACCCGCCCGACCCCGCCCCCCGCCACCCCCATCGACGCCACCCACCCCCTGATAGAACTCACCGGCCGCCTCCCCCTGGCCCTCCGCGTGGTCGCGGCCCGTCTCGCCGCCCGTCATGCCCTCACCCCCGATGTCCTCGCGGACCAACTCGCCGCCACCGAGGACCGGTTGCGGCACCTGGAGTACGACGACCTCTCCGTCCGCCGCTCCCTCGCCGTCGCCCATGACGCCCTCGCCGCCTCCGGCCGCCGGTCCGACCGTGATGCCGCTCTCGCCCTGTGCCGGATAGGCGCCCTCGACCTGCCCACCTACGGCGTCCCCCTCGTCGCCCGTCTCCTCGGCACGGACGGCACCGACGAGGCCCGCGCCGAGGACGCCCTCGACCGCCTGGTCGACGTGGCGCTACTGGAGGAGACGGCGTACGGCCGCTACGCCCCGCACGGTCTGGTCCGCGACTTCGCGAGGGAACTCGCGGGCAGCGGGCACGCCCCCGACATCGCCCGCACGGCCCTGCGCTGGTACGCGGCCGTCGCCGAACGCGCCCTGACCGCGATCGCCGAACCCGGTCTCGACCTGGACGACCGTCGCCGCCCGACCGCCGCGCAGCCACCGGAGCACGCGGCGCACGTGCTGGCCATCCCGCCGTTCCCGTCCCCGGAGAAGGCGTTCGCCTGGGGCGAGTCGGAGCTGGAGAACATCGTCGCCCTGGTCGAACGGCACACGGACACCCCGGACGAGCGCACCGCCGCCCATGTCTCCACCCTGCTGCGCCTGCTCTCGCCCTCCCTGCAGCGCAGCGGCCGGGTCGCCGAGGCGGAGGTCCTCGGCCGGGCCGCCCTCACGGTGGCACGGCGGCTCGGCGACGACGCGGCCGAGGCATGCGCCCTGGGCGACCTGGCCGGCCTGCACTTCCTGACCGGCCGGCACGGCGAGGCCCTGGCCCTCAACGACCGGGCCCTTGAGATCTGGCGGCGGCTCGGCGCGGACTCCTGGATCCGCCGCTGCCTCAACAACCGGGGTCTGCTGCTCCAGAGCCTGGGCCGGTACGCCGAGTCGGGCGAGGCACTGCGGCAGAGCCTCGCCTGTTCACGGCAGTTGAACGACCCCTTCGGCGAGGCCGTGGCCCACAGCAACCTGGGCAACCTGTACGAGCACACCGACCCGCGCGCCGCCATCGAGCAGCACCGCCGCTCCCTCGCCATCGGTGAGGAGACGGGCAGCGTGGTCGTACGGCACTCGGCGCACTGCAACATCGGCTACGCCCATCTCACCCTCGGCGAACCGGCCGCCGCCCTGGCGCACTTCGAGGAGAGTCTGCGCATTCTCGGCAGTCCCGGCGACTGGCACGGCGAGTCCCAGAGCCGCCTCGGCCTGGTTCGCGCCCTGCGCCTGATCGGCCACGGCGAGCGCGCCGCCGCCGAATGCGCGGAGCTGCTGCACCGGGCGGACGCCCGCGCCGACCGCTACACCGGTGCCCTCGCCCGCCACCAGCACGGACTCCTGCTGCGCGAGCGGGGCAGGACCGAGGAGGCGTACGAGCAGTGGCGGGCCGCGCTGGCCGCGCTGGACGGCACGGACGAGAAGACTGTGCTCCAGGAACTCATCGCGCTCCTCGACGACTCGGGCTTACGGTGACCGCTGGGCCGCTGGGCCGCTGGGCCGCTGGGCCGCTGGGCCGCCGGGCCGCCGGACCCTCGGACCGCCGGCTCCCGGCCTCCGGACCCCCGGACCGCCGGCGCCCGGCCTCCGGACCCCCGGACCGCCGGGCCCCCGGACCGCCGGGCCTCCGGACCGCCGGGCCCCCGGACCGCCGGGCCTCCGGACCGCCGGGCCTCCGGACCGCCGGGCCTCCGGACCGCCGGGCCTCCGGACCGCCGGGCCTCCGGGCCTCCGGGCCCCCGGACCCCCTGATCCCCGGCCCCCCGGACATCACTTCGCGTCGGCATAGCACTCCACCACCGCCGTCGTGAACGGAAACCGCACCGGCGTCTCGCCGAACGTCAGCCGCCCGGCCAGGTCCGACGCCTCCCTGATCGCCGCCACGACCGCCTCGGTCTCCTCCTCGGGACAGTGCACGATCACCTCGTCGTGCTGGAAGAAGACCAGTTCGGCCGCCATCTGCGCACAGGCCTGCCGCAACGCGGCGAGCAGCAGCAGGGCCCAGTCGGCGGCACTGCCCTGCACCACGAAGTTCCGGGCGAACCGGCCCCGGGCGCGGGCGTTGGTGGAGGCGTAACCAGGCATCCAGCCCTCGTCGGCGGACTGCGCGGCCGGTTCGTCCTGCGGCATGCCCGCCTCCTCCCCGGCGTCTCCCGCCCCGACCGCCGGCGGGCACGTCCGCCCCAGCCAGGTCCGCACCAGTCGGCCCTCCTCGCCCGCGCGGGCCGCGTCGTCGACGTACGCCACTGCCTTCGGGAACCGGCGTCTGAGCGCGGCGAGGTTCTTGAGGCCGTCGCCCGAGGTCTGGCCGTAGACCGCGCCGAGCACGGCGAGCTTGGCCTGGCCGCGGTCGCCGGAGAAGGCCCGGTCGGAGACGGACTGGTAGAGGTCGGTCTCCCGTCCCGCCACCTCCATGAGCCCCGGGTCCCGGGAGATGGCCGCCAGCACCCGCGGTTCCATCTGGTCGGCATCGGCGACGACGAGCCGCCAGCCGGGGTCGGCGACCACCGCACGCCGGATCACCTTGGGGATCTGCAGCGCGCCCCCGCCGTTGGTGACCCAGCGGCCGGTGACGGTTCCGCCCGCCAGGAACTCGGGGCGGAAGCGCCCGTCCCGCACCCAGTCCTGCAGCCAGGACCAGCCGTGGGCGACCCAGATGCGGTAAAGCTTCTTGTACTCGACCAGCGGTTTCACGGCCGGGTGGTCGACGGACTCGATCTCCCAGCGGCGGGTGGACTTCACCTTGACGCCGGCCTGCGCGAACGCCTTGATGACATCGGCGGGCAGATCGGGCCGCACCCGGCGTCCGAAGGCGGCGGACACCTCGTCGGCGAGCTCGGCCAGTCTGCGCGGCTCGCCACCGCCGGCATACCGCTCGCCGAGCAGTTCGTGCAGCACCCGGCGATGTGTCTCGGCGCTCCACGGCAGCCCGGTGCGGTTCATCTCGGCGGCCACCAGCATCCCCGCCGACTCGGCGGCGGTCAGCAGCCGCATCCGGTCGGGGTGCGCGGTGGCGTCGTGCCGTCGCTGCTGGTCGGCGTAGACCTCAAGGAGGTCGGTCAGCGGCACATGGACGCTCTGCGGCTCGAACAGCGGTGACTGCGCGCCCGGTTCGGCGGAACGCTGGGGCGGATCGGGCGGTACCGGGCCGCCGCGCAGCCGAGCCAGGGCGGCCGCGGCCGAGCGGGGTTCGCCGGACCGTCCGGCGTGGCCGAGCAGGAGGGTCTCGGCGTCCTCGATGTCGTAGCACCGCTCCACCCGCACGCCCGCGGCGAGCAGCCGCGGATACACCTCGGTGGTGGACCGCCACACCCACCGCGACACCTCGGGCCGCCCCCGCACGGCCCGGGCCAGGTCCGCCTCCCGCCGCACCGGCCCCGCGGGCAGCCCGTCCGCACCGAGGGCGGCGAACTCCACGCCACCGTCCTCGGCCGGAGCGAGAGCCCAGCGGTCGGTCATGGTTGCGAGTGTGCCAGGAGGGTCTGACAACGGACCTTCCGGGCAAAAACGCCCCCGAAGAAACCCCGGTCGGCCCCCAGTCCCGCCGGCCCCCAGTCCCGCGAGCCGCGCCCCCTTGGCCCGCCCCCTCAGCCCCCCAGCCCGCGCCCCCCTCAGCCCTCCGTCCCCTGAGGCTTCAGATACCCCTCCAGCTCCTTGAGCAGGGCACCCTCGACCGCCCCCTTCTCGATACCGAGGCCGGACAGGACCCCGGTGCCGTGCTCGAACTCCAGCAGGGCCAGCAGGATGTGCTCGGTGCCGATGTAGTTGTGGCCCAGGCGGAGCGCCTCGCGGAAGGTGAGTTCCAGGACCTTCTTGGCGTCGGAGCCGTACGGGATGAGCTCCGGGACCTCGTCGGCGGCCGGCGGCAGGGCGTCGGTCGCGGCCTGGCGTACGGCGTCGAGGGTGACGCCACCGCCGACGATCGCCTTGGCCGCGAGGCCCTCCGGTTCGGCCAGCAGGCCGAGGACGAGGTGTTCGGGGCGGCCCTCGGGGTTGCGGGCGGTGATGGCCGCGTTGTGGGCGCTCATCACCACGTTGCGGGCCCGCGGGGTGTACCGGCTGAAGCCCTGGTCGGCGTTCAGGTCCGCCGACTCCTTCGGCACGAACCGCTTCTGCGCCGCCTGCCGGGTGACCCCCATGCTCCTGCCGATGTCCGTCCAGGAGGCGCCGGAACGTCGTGCCTGGTCGACGAAGTGGCCGATCAGATGGTCCGCCACCTCGCCGAGGTGGTCGGCGGCGATCACCGCGTCCTGGAGTTGGTCGAGGGGCTCGACGTGGACCTTCTTGATGGCCGTGATGAGGTCGTCGAGCCGTACGGATGACGTGACGTTGGGGTTGGCTGTCATGTGTCAACCATAGGTTGACACCCGGGAGGCGTCAACCCTTGGTTGACAGTGGGGGAGGGGTGAGACCATCGACCGCGTGAGCAGTGGCACCGGCAGTACCAGCAGTAGTGCGAGCAGCGATACGCCCGGAACCGTCGACCGCGCCTTCCGGGCCGCCCTCTACGCCGAGGACGACACCGCCCTGGACGGCGGCGCCTCCCTCCTCGCCGCCGACCCCGCCGCCGACACCGAACTGGCCGGGCGGGGCGCCGAGTTCGTGGCGCAGGCCTGGCGGCGCGGCTGGCAGCCCGCCGATGTCGTACGGATCGTCCGACGCGAACTGGACGACCTGCACGTACGGCTCGCGACGGCCCTCATCCGCGCGCAGGCCCCCGACGACCGCCCGCGCGGGCGCCGCTGGACCGCTCAGCTCGCCCAGCTGGAAGACCTCGACGAGACCACGCCCCGCCCCGACCGCTTCACGCACGCCACCGCCGTACTGGAGCTGTACCGCCTGCTGCTGCGCCTGCCCGCGCTGGAACCGCTGGAGGAACCGCAGCGAGAGCACAACGGGCAGCACAGGGGACAGTCCAAGGGGCAGCGCGGGGGCGACACCCGCACGCTCGGCCGTATCCGTGCCCTGCTCGCCAAGGCGGAGGCGACCGGCTATCCGGAGGAGGCGGAGGCGCTCACCGCCAAGGCGCAGGAGCTGATGGCACGGCACAGCGTCGACGAGGCGCTGCTGGACGCGCAGGCGCCTTCGAAGGACGCCCCCGGCGCCTGCCGGATCGGGGTGGAGCCGCCGTACGAGCAGGCGAAGGCGGTGCTGCTGGACGCGGTCGCCACCGCCAACCACTGCCGGGCCGTGTGGAACGAACCGTTCGCCTTCTCCACCGTCGTGGGCTTCGAGGCCGACCTGGAATCGGTCGAACTCCTGTACACCTCCCTGCTCGTGCAGGCGCAGTCCGCGATGGCGAAGGCGGAGGCCGCCCAGCGCGCGGGCGGCCGCAGGCGCACCAAGACCTTCCGGCAGTCGTTCCTCGCGGCCTACGCCCACCGCGTCGGCGACCGTCTGCGCGCCGCCGCCGAGGCCCCGGTCACCGAGGACCTGCTCCCGGTCCTCGCCTCCCGCGCGGTCGCCGTCACCGACCGCGTGGACCAGATGTTCCCGGAGACCAGCACGACCCGGCTGCGCGGTGTCACCGACGAGGCGGGCTGGACCGAGGGCGCCCAGGCGGCCGACCGGGCGCAGGTCGGCAACCGGCCCCGGCTCAGTCGCCGGCCTGAGTGAAGGCGCCGACCGAGGCGTTCGGGACGCCGGCGTTGTCGCTCTGGCCCTGGACCGGGCCGTACGACCACTTGTAGCTCTTGGCAGTCCCGGACCCCGGCAGGGCGATGTTCAGCGTCTTCACGTCGAGGCTCGCCTTGCCGCCCGCCTCGCCCCGTACGTACGTGATGGTGAAGGTGGCTGCCGTGCCCTTGGCCAGGGTCAGCTTCGCGGCCGCCGAGCCCTTCAGGGGTGAGACGCTCGCCGACGAGTCCGTGGCGTTCAGGTCGATGCCGGGGAAGCCGTCCAGGGTGCAGTCGGCGCTCTGGTTGGTGAGGGTGACGGGGATGTTGCCGGTGTCCCCGGCGGCGGGGGCCACGTTGGCGGGTCCGACCTCCACGTCCATGGTGCCGATCTTGCACGTGGTGCCGTTGCTCGGGCTCGCGGCGGCGCTGCCACCGTCCGCCTTGTCGCTGTCGCTGTCACCGCCACTGGAGCAGCCGGTCAGGAGCAGGGCGGCGGCGAGGGTGGTGGCGGTGAGGGGGGCGGCGCGCATGTGAAGTCCTCTGTGTGAACGATCCGGTGCATGGATCATCACGCATGACGGGACCCCACGGTTGCCCGTCCTGGTGCCCGCGGGCTGCCCTCGGGCCGCCCCGCCAACACCTTCGGCTACGACCCGAGGCTCGGCGTCGGCAGTCCGCTCGGCAGCTGACCGCCCCCGGCCCGGGTGTAGGTCTCGGTGCCGAGACCACCCTTCCAGTTGATCTTGAGGGTGCTCCTGCCGACCGACTCGACCGTCCCGTCGGCCCGGTCCGTGCTGCCGTCCGTGCACTTCAGGCGGATCCTGTCCGCGCTCGCGGAGCCGCTGCACACCGTGCCGCCGGTGGCGAAGAGGCCGGCCTGGTCGCCGTTGACCAGCAGCGCCACGGCCTTGCCGCCGGTGGTGGCCAGCCAGCTGCCCGCCACCTTCCCGGACGCGGACGACGAGGCGGAGGGGGAGGCGGTCGTCGAGGACGAGCCGGACGCGCTCGTGCTGGGCGACGGCTCGTCGTCCGAGCCGCCGCCGCTGCACGCCGTCAGCACGAGCACGCCCACGAGTCCCGCGCCCACGAGCCCGGCCCGTCGACGCGACACCGTGCGCGAGAAGTTCGTGGAAGTCACTGGAGCTCCCAAGCTGTAGCGGTCGGCCCGGCCGGACCGCAGCAAGCTACCAGCACCACCCGTGAGAGTTACCAGGACGATTTGCGCACACCTGGCAGATATCCCGCGTGCGCCTGCTTCCGCAGGCCGACCCGGGACAGTCCGAAGGTCCGGAAGTAGCCGCGCGGACGGCCGTCCACCTGGTCACGGTTGCGCACGCGCGTGGCGCTCGCGTCCCGCGGCTGTCGCCGCAACTCCTCCTGTGCGGCGAGCCGTTCGGCATCGGTGGAGGACGGTCGCCGGATGATCTCCTTCAGCTCGGCCCGTCGTTCGGCGTACCGCGCGACGACCTCCTGGCGCTTCTCGTTCTTCGCGATCTTGCTTTTCTTCGCCATACCGGTTCTCCCCTCGAATCCTCAGACCCGCACCCCGCGCGCGCGGATGCGCGCCACGGCAGCCTCGACGCCGATCGTGTCGACGGTCTTGATCCCCTTCGTGCTCAGCCGCAGCCGCACATGCCGGCCCTCGGTGGGCAGCCAGTAGCGCTTGGACTGGATGTTGGGGTCGAAACGGCGCGAAGTGCGCCGGTGGGAGCGGGAGATGCGGTTGCCGAAGCCCGGTCGGGCGCCGGTCAGCATGCAGTGGGCGGACACGGGTGACGCACCTCTCTCGAAGCGGTTGTGTAAATGGAATTCATTTTCAGTAAGATAGCAGCATGGCTCGCAACGAACTCCGCCCGGTCACCAAGCTCCGGTCCACCGCCGGGACCGGCTTCACCTATGTGACCCGCAAGAACCGCCGCAACGACCCGGACCGCATGACCCTGCGCAAGTACGACCCGGTCGTCGCCCGCCACGTCGACTTCCGAGAGGAGCGCTGACCATGCGCGAGGGAATCCACCCGACCTACGGCCCCGTCGTCTTCCGCGACCGCGCCGCGAACCACGCCTTCCTGACCCGCTCGACGATGACGAGCGGGAAGACGGTCGACTGGGAGGACGGCAACACCTACCCGGTCGTCGACGTCGAGATCTCGAACGTCAGCCACCCCTTCTACACCGGCACGGCCCGCGTCCTGGACACCGCGGGGCGCGTGGAGCGCTTCGAGCGCCGGTACGGAAAGCAGGGCTGATGCTCTCCGTCGTGATCGTCGGCGGGCTGCACGCCGACGCCCGCAAGGCGGTCGTCCAACAGCTCCTCGACGAGGTGCCGGGCAGCGTGGTCCTCCACCACGACCTGGCGACGGCCGCGGCCGGCACCGTCGTGCGGACGATCCGCGACGCCGCCGGCATCATCGACGCCGGCGAGGCGCCCCTGGTCAACGACTGCGCGTGCTGCGCGCTCCGGGAGGACCTGGTCCCGGAGCTGCGCCGCCTGGACGCGGCGGGGTCGCTGCGTCTCGCGGTCGTCGAGCTGTGGGACTCCGTCGAGCCCAAGGCCATGGCGGAGGTGGTCACGGCCGGCGGCCTCACGGTCACCGGCGTGATCACCGCCGTCGACCCGGCGCTCGTGCTGCCCTACCTCGGCAACGGCGACGACCTCGCCGAGCGCGGTCTCGCCGCGGCGGCCACCGACCAGCGCACGGTCGCCGACACCTTCGCCCGCCAGCTGGAGTACGCCCCCGCCCTCGCCGTCCTCGACTCCCCGGAGGCCGACGAGGAGGACCGCGAACTCCTCGCCCAGCTGCACCCGACGGCCCGCCGGGTCCCGATCGGGGACCCCCGCCCGACGGATCCGGCGGGCACCCGCTATCCGGTACGGCCCACCGCGCAGTCCCCGCTCGCCCGGGCCGCCCTCGCCGGCTTCGACGTGGAGTCCGCGGCGGCCGCCCAGCACCCCGCGTGCGCCCTGCTCCCCGCCGATGCCGATGCGCACGGCGTCTGCACGCTCGTGTGGCACCGCCGCCGTCCGTTCCACCCCGAGCGGCTCTACGAGGCCCTGGAGGACATCACCTGCGCGGCCGCCCGCAGCCGGGGCCGCTTCTGGCTGGCCGACAGGCCGGACGTGCTGCTGCACTGGGACGCGGCCGGCGGCGCCCTGTGCGTGGAGAGCGCGGGCCCCTGGCTCGCGTCCCTCCCGGACGCGGCCTGGGACATGGTCCCGCCGGTGCGCCGGGCGGCCGCCGCCATGGACTGGCACCCCGAGCACGGCGACTGCTGCCAGCACCTCGTCTTCACCTCGCCCGGCCTCGACCGCGACGGACTCGAACGGCTGCTGGAGTCCTGCCTGTTGACCGACGCCGAGTACGCCGCGGGCCGCGCCGCCTGGAAGCGGCTCCCGCCCGCCTTCGACACCCTCCTGGAGGTCTGACCCGTATGCCCCGCAAGCCCGAGCGCAAGCCCGCCAAGGACCGGCCCAACCCGCTGGACCAGGCGAAGATCACCTACATCGACTACAAGGACACCGACCTGTTGCGAAAGTTCATCTCCGACCGCGGCAAGATCCGCAGCCGCCGGGTCACGCGGGTCTCGGCCCAGCAGCAACGGTTGCTGGCGCGAGCGATCAAGAACGCGCGGGAGATGGCACTGCTGCCGTACGGGAGCCGCTGAGCGCATCCTTCCCCGGAACGTGGAACACCGGTGGCCCGGTTCGCGTCTCTCTAGTGCACGAGGGTTCGTCCCGAGGACGGGAACGGAAGTCGCGCCCCACACGTCACATCTGTAACCGCAGGAACACCCCTCGTGCACGTGCATCTGCTCATGCATCTGCACGTGAACAGAGCTATGATCCGGACCAGTTGACCACTGCATCACTGGCCACATGGCCACCGCACCACCGGGGAGCGACCTGTGGACCTCGACGTGTACAACGGCATGACGGCCACGACTCTGAACGGGGTGGCCTGGCAGAAGAGCCGGCACAGCAACTCGCAGGGCTCCTGCGTGGAGTTCGCGCGCCTGCCCGACGGGGGTGTTGCGGTCCGCAACTCCCGCTTCCCGGACGGTCCCGCGCTCGTCTACACGCGCGCGGAGATCGAGGCGATGCTGCTGGGCATCAAGGACGGCGAGTTCGACCACCTGATAGCGGGTTGATCCCCGGTCACCCATGGGCGACCGGGGGTGACCGTGCACGTGCGTTGTGTGACGCGCGTAGAACCTTGGCGTCGCAAAAAGCCGCGGTGCATCACTCGGCAGGTGCCGTCGTGGGGTGCGGCTGGAGCCGGAACAGGGCCCAGACCATTTTGCCGCCCAGCGATTCCGTCATCGGGTGCCATCCCCAGCTGTCGCTGAAGGAGTCGACGAGGAACAGCCCGCGTCCCGACTCCGCCGAGAAGTCCTCGGTGTCGCGCGCGACCGGACTCTCCCGGCTGGGGTCGCGCACCGCGCACACCAGTCGCTCGGTCCATCGCATCAAGTGCAGCCGCACGGGCGGGTTCTGCTCTCCCGCGCGCACACCGTTCGCCGGCATCGCGTGCCGCAGCGCGTTGGTGACGAGCTCGGAGACCACCAGGCAGACGTCGTCGAAGCAGTCGTCGAGCTCCCACTGGCCGAGTGTTCTGCGGGTGAACCTCCGTGCGTCGCCGACCGCTTCGTAGCGGGCGGGAAGGGAGCAGGAGGCGGCGTCGGACGCGGCTGCGGGATCCAGCGGCGGAAGGCCCTGCCGTAACGGCTCGAGCATGGTCGATCCATTCGTCCCCATGCGAGGCACTCCCGGGAATTCGCGGTCGTTGCGATGCAGCGGTTGCGCGGGACCATGGTTTCGGATGAGCGGTGCAGATGCAAGGTGCAGATGCACGTGCAGCTGACCGAATTAGACCCTCCCGTACCGCTTGTTGGCCATTTTTTCCGCCACCTTCTCTCCCGTTCCTTGTCTCTTCCTCCCCTCTTTCTGTCCCAGGTCTATGCAGATTCTTTGGCTTCCTGCCATATCTGTAATCGGACGAGTACTGCTCGGAGTGTTTTAGTGGCAGACTTCGGCCCCTGGAAGACGTTGGGGAGGCTGGCGAACGTGAGCGCGGGAGAGCCCGGATCGGTGGTGCGGCGGATGCTGCTCGGCTCGCAACTCAGGCGGCTGCGTGAGGCGCGGAACATCACGCGTGAGGCGGCGGGTTACTCGATCCGCGCGTCGGAGTCGAAGATCAGCCGGATGGAACTGGGCCGGGTGAGCTTCAAGACGCGGGACGTTGAGGATCTGCTGACCCTCTACGGCATCACGGACGGGCAGGAGCGCGCCTCGCTCCTCTCCCTCGCCCGTGAGGCCAACGTCGCGGGCTGGTGGCACAGTTACTCCGACGTCCTGCCGAGCTGGTTCCCCACCTATGTGGGTCTGGAGGGCGCGGCCTCCCTCATCCGCGCCTACGAGGTCCAGTTCATCCACGGCCTGCTGCAGACCGAGGCGTATGCGCGTGCAGTCGTACGGCGCGGCATGCAGGGCGCCAGCGAGGCGGACGTGGAGAAGCGCGTGGCGCTGCGTCTGGAGCGTCAGAAGCACCTGGCCGACGAGGCCGGGCCCGAGTTCCACGTGGTGCTCGACGAGGCGTCCCTGCGGCGCCCGTACGGCGACCGCGCGGTGATGCGCGAGCAGCTCCAGCACCTCATCGAGATCTCCGAACGCCCCAACGTGCGGCTGCAGATCATGCCGTTCGGCTTCGGCGGCCACTCCGGCGAGAGCGGCGCGTTCACCATCCTCAGCTTCACCGAGTCCGACCTCACGGACGTCGTCTACCTGGAGCAGCTCACCAGCGCGCTCTACCTGGACAAGCGCGAGGACGTGACGCAGTACGAGAAGGCGCTCAAGGAGCTCCAGCAGGACAGTCCCGGCCCGGGCGAGAGTCGGGATCTGCTGCGCGGTCTGCTTCAGCTGTCCTGACAGGTGGCCTGGAGCTGTCCTGAAGCGCACGGGATCTCCACCGGACAACGCAGGGTTCTCCCCAGAAGATTGCTCAGCGTGCCCAACTCGCGTGTCGCGCACGTACCATGACGTGTGATCAGACCGTGACGTTGATCGTGTGTCTGCTAGTGATTTGGGGATCACATGTCGTCGTACTTCACCGACCTGGCGCAGCAGTACATCGACGGTGAGTGGCGCCCGGGCACGGGCTCCTGGGACATCATCGACTTCAACCCGTACGACGACGAGAAGCTGGCGTCGATCACGATAGCCACGATCGACGAGGTCGACGACGCCTACCGGGCCGCCGCCCGCGCGCAGAAGGCGTGGGCGAAGACCAACCCCTACGCCCGCCGCGCGGTGTTCGAGAAGGCCCTGCGGCTGATCGAGGAGCGCGAGGGCGAGATCGCCGAGGCGATCATCGCGGAGCTCGGCGGCACCCGCCTGAAGGCCGGGTTCGAGCTCCACCTCGCCAAGGAGTTCCTGCGCGAGGCGATCAACCTCTCCCTGCGCCCCGAAGGCAAGATCATCCCCTCGCCGGTGGACGGCAAGGAGAACCGCGTCTACCGCGTGCCCGTCGGTGTCGTGGGCGTGATCAGCCCCTTCAACTTCCCCTTCCTGCTGTCGCTGAAGTCCGTCGCCCCGGCGCTCGCGCTCGGCAACGCCGTGGTCCTCAAGCCGCACCAGAACACCCCGATCGTCGGCGGCTCCCTGGTCGCGAAGATCTTCGAGGACGCGGGCCTGCCCGGCGGTCTGCTCAACGTCGTCATCACCGACATCGCCGAGATCGGCGACGCCTTCATCGAGCACCCGATCCCCAAGGTCATCTCCTTCACCGGCTCCGACAAGGTCGGCCGTCACGTCGCCACCGTCTGCGCCGCCAACTTCAAGCGCTCGGTCCTCGAACTCGGCGGCAACAGCGCCCTCGTGGTCCTCGACGACGCGGACATCGACTACGCCGTCGACGCCGCCGTCTTCAGCCGGTTCGTCCACCAGGGCCAGGTCTGCATGGCCGCCAACCGGGTGCTGGTCGACCGCGCGGTCGCCGACGAGTTCACCGAGAAGTTCGTCGCCAAGGTGCGCACGCTGAAGGTCGGCGACCCGCGCGACCCCGAGACGGTCATCGGCCCGGTGATCAACTCCTCGCAGGCGGACGCCCTTTCGAGCGTCGTCGAGCAGGCGCTCGCCGAGGGCGCCACCGCGCTGGTGCACGGCACCACCACCGACAACCTGGTCGAGCCCTCGGTCCTCGCCGGAGTCCCCGCCGGCTCCGAACTGCTCCGCCAGGAGGTCTTCGGCCCGGTCGCGTTCCTCATCACCTTCGACGGCGAGGAAGAGGCCGTCCGCCTGGCCAACGACACCCCGTACGGGCTCAGCGGTGCCGTCCACACCGCGAACATCGAGCGGGGTGTCGCCTTCGCCAAGCAGATCGAGACCGGCATGTTCCACGTCAACGACGGCACCGTCCACGACGAGCCGATCGTCCCCTTCGGCGGCGAGAAGCACTCCGGCATCGGCCGCCTGAACGGCGACACCATGCTGGACTCCTTCACCACCACCAAGTGGATCTCGGTCCAGCACGGCCGCAGCGGCTTCCCGTTCTGATTTCTCGCGTACGACCGCTGCCGCGGGCCCTTTAGGACCGGAACTGTCCTCAAGGGCCCGTAACTTCGTGGGTGTCGAGGGGAAGGCCCCTCGAACCGATGAAAGGCGGCGGTCATGGTCACTCACGTTCCTGCGGAGGAGTACGGCGACGAGCGCGGAGCCCTCCTGTCCTTCCTGGAGGAGCAGCGCGGTGGGATCCGGCGGTCGGTGCTCGGACTGACGGAGGAGCAGGCTGCAGCCAAGCCCAGCGCGAGCGAGCTCTCCCTGGGAGGCCTGGTCAAGCATGTCGCCGAGGTCGAACAGAGCTGGATCGCCCGCGCCAAGGGCGAGCAGCCGGCCGTGCAGCGGGATCAGTCGAACTGGCACGAGTGTTTCGCCCTGGTCGGCGACGAGACCGTCGCGTCGCAGCTGGCGTACTGGGAGAAGGTGGCCGCCGAGACGGAGGCGTTCGCCCGGTCGGCGCCGAGCCTCGACGACACGTTCGCCCTCCCGGACCAGCCCTGGTTCCCGCCCGAGGGCCGGGTCTCCGTCCGCTGGGTGCTGCTGCATCTGATCCGTGAGACGGCCCGGCACGCCGGTCACGCCGACATCGTCCGGGAGTCCCTCGATGGGAAGACCGCGTTCGAACTGGTGGCGCTCGCCGAAAAGTGAGGCCATAACCTGGACCGCATGTCAACGATCCGTCTTCTCGTGCTCGGCGCGGTGCGCCAGCACGGGCGGGCCCATGGCTACCAGGTGCGCAACGACCTGGAGTACTGGGGCGCGCATGAGTGGTCCAACGCCAAGCCGGGCTCGATCTACCACGCGCTGAGGCAGATGGCGAAGCAGGGGCTGCTGATCGAGCACGAGACGGCGCCGTCCACCGCGGGCGGGCCCCCACGCACGGAGTACGAGATCACCGAGGCCGGCACCGAGGAGTTCCTGCGGCTGGTGCGCGAGGCGCTGACCTCGTACGACCAGAAGATGGACGTCAAGTCGGCGGCCATCGGCTTCATCGTCGAACTGCCGCGCGCCGAGGCCGTGACACTCCTGAAGGAGCGCATCCGCGGGATCGAGGCGTGGCGGTCCTCCGTCACCGAGCACTACGTGCCCGAGGGCGGTCCCGAACAGCTCGGCCACATCGGCGAGATCATGAACCTCTGGGTCCACACCGCCGACGCCGAGGCGGAGTGGGCCAGGGGGCTCATCGCCCGTGTCGAGGGCGGGGCGTACACCTTCGCGGGGGAGGGCGAGCCGTTCGTCGGCGTCCTCGCGGAGGGTGAGGAGAACCCGTACGCGACGGGGGAGCGGCATCCGGGGGATGCCGGCTAATCAAGTTTGACGAGAGGGTTGGGTGGCGCTGCTTTGGTCAGGTAGTCAAGTTTGATTACAGGCTGATTCCGGAGGGCGCCCCATGGTTGACGTGATCGTCGCGGAAGGTCTGCACAAGCGGTACGGCGACAAAGCCGCCCTGGACGGGCTCGACCTGAGGGTCGCGCACGGCAGCGTCCACGGCGTCCTCGGCCCCAACGGCGCGGGCGGGGCGTCGCGGGGGAGTACGTCGACTACCTGGTCCCCGGGATGCTCGCGCTGACCATGGCGTTCGGCCTGGAGGCGACCATGATCGCCGTCACCCGGGACCTCGACAAGGGCGTGATCGACCGCTTCCGGTCGATGCCGATGACCAACGGGGCCGTCCTGGTGGGCCGTTCGGCCGCCGACATGCTCCAGTCCGTGCTGAGCCTGGCCGCGATGTTCGGCGTCGGGTACGCCATCGGCTGGCGCCCGCACGGAGGTGCAGGCGGACTGCTGGGAGCCGTGGGGCTGCTCCTGCTCTTCCGGTTCGCCATGCTCTGGATCGGCATCCAGCTGGCGATGGTCGCCGGAAAGCCGGAACTGGTGCAGGCGGTACAGATCCTGGTCTGGCCGGTGGGCTTCCTGTCCAACGCCTTCGCGACCCCCGGCTCCATGCCCGGCTGGCTGGGCACGGCCGTCGAGTGGAACCCCATGTCCCGGACCGCGACGGCCGTCCGGGACCTGCTGGGCGGCCCCGGCGGCGAACCGGGACACATCTGGGCCGCCGTCGCCTGGCCCCTGGGCCTCCTCGCGGTGTTCTTCCCGCTGGCCGTACGGAGGTTCGGCCGACTGAGCCGCTAGAACCCGCCCTCTCACGCGGCTCGGCCACCACGCCGCGCCCCAGGGCCTGCCGTCACGTCCCGCCTGCCTCGACAAGTCCCAGGACCGCCCTAGTGGTGGAACGCCGTCGCCGCGCCCTTATCCCTCGTCAACGGGTGCGGCTGGCGGCGCAGTTCGGGCAGCAGGCGCTCCAGGTCCTCCACGAACAGGTCGGCGAGGTCGGCCGTGAAGCCGTTGCGGCACACCACCCGCAGCACCGACAGGTCCTCCCGGTTCGGCGGGAAGGTGTACGCGGGCACCAGCCAGCCACGCTCGCGCATCCGCCGGGACACGTCGAAGACGTCGTACGCCTCGATGTCCGGCGCCGTGGTGAACGCGAACACCGGGAGCTCGTCACCCCGGGTCAGCAACCGGAAGTCGCCGAGCTCCTCCACGCGTTCGGCGACGCCCCGGGCCACATCACGCGTGGACTGCTGCACGGCCCGGTAGCCCTCGCGGCCCAGCCGCAGGAAGGTGTAGTACTGCGCGACGACCTGGGCGCCGGGGCGGGAGAAGTTGAGCGCGAAGGTCGGCATGTCGCCGCCCAGGTAGTTGACGCGGAACACGAGCTCCTCGGGCAGCGCCTCCTTGTCCCGCCACAGCGCCCAGCCGACACCCGGGTACACCAGCCCGTACTTGTGCCCGGAGGTGTTGATGGAGGCGACCCTCGGCAGCCGGAAGTCCCACGTCAGGTCCTCATCGAGGAACGGCGCGACCATGGCGCCGGACGCCCCGTCGACGTGCACGGGGATGTCCAGGCCCGTGCGCTCCTGGAGCTGGTCCAGGGCCGCGCACAGCTCGGCGACGGGCTCGTAGGAGCCGTCGAAGGTGGAGCCGAGGATGCCCACGACCCCGATGGTGTTCTCATCGCACAGCTCGGCGGCGGCCTGCGGGTCGAGGTGGAAGCGGTCACCCTCCATGGGCACCTGGCGGGCCTCCACCTCCCAGAAGGTGCAGAACTTCTCCCAGCACACCTGGACGTTGACGCCCATCACGAGGTTCGGCCGCGCCCCCGGGTACCGGTCGGCGTTCCGCTGGGCCCAGCGCCGCTTGAGCGCCATGCCGGCGAGCATGCACGCCTCACTGGAGCCGGTCGTCGAACACCCCACGGCCACCGAGGGATCCGGCGCGTTCCACAGGTCGGCAAGGATCGCCACACAGCGCCGCTCCAGCTCGGCGGTGCGCGGATACTCGTCCTTGTCGATCATGTTCTTGTCGCGGCACTCCGCCATCAGGGCCCCGGCCTGGGGTTCCATCCAGGTGGTGACGAAGGTGGCGAGGTTCAGCCGGGAGTTGCCGTCCAGCATCAGCTCGTCGCGGACCAGCTGATGGGCGGTGTCCGGGGGCATGGGCGCGGTGGGGAGCCGGTGCTTGGGCAGGGCCTCGGTCATCCCGCCGACCGGATTGGCCACGCCGTAGAAGGGATTGACGGACAACGGGCGCTCGTCGGGCTTCTCAGGACCTTGGTGCAGTGGCATGGGCTTGCCTCCTGAAGAGATCAACGTCGGTCGGCGGGCCGGGGTTCCGAGTGCCCGCGACAGCCTCCGCGGACGCCGGCCCGTCGGCGACCGGCCCGGCAGCCGGTGACCATGGCGGGGCCCCGGAACCAGGTCCTGGTGGATCGACGGCGACAGGGCGCACGACAGCGCGCGCAGGGGCGGAGGGCACCTGCCGGGCGGAGTCCTCGGCCACGGGTTCACCATAAACGGACAAAACGGGCCTGACATCCGGAGGTGCTCCCGCCCGGCTTGCACCTCACGTGGCGTGAGGACGCACCGTGGAGCACGTACCGAGAAGGGAGCGGACGAAGTGAGCTATTCCGTGGGACAGGTCGCGGACTTCGCCGGCGTGACGGTGCGCACCCTGCACCACTACGACGACATCGGCCTGCTCGCCCCCGGCGCACGCAGCCACGCGGGCCACCGGCGCTACAACGACGCCGACCTCGACCGGCTGCAGCAGATCCTGTTCTACCGGGAGCTCGGCTTCCCGCTCGACGAGGTCGCCGCCCTGCTCGACGACCCGGCCGCGGACCCGCGCGCGCACCTGCGCCGCCAGCACGAACTGCTGACCGCCCGGATCGAGAAACTGCAGAAGATGGCGGCGGCCGTCGAACACGCCATGGAGGCACGCACGATGGGTATCGATCTCACCCCCGAGGAACGCTTCGAGGTCTTCGGCGACAAGGACCCCGAGCAGTACGCCGAGGAGGCCGAACAGCGCTGGGGCGGCACCGAGACCTACGCCGAGTCACAGCGCCGCGCCGCCCGCTACACCAAGGACGACTGGAAACGCCTGCAGGCCGAGGTCGACGCCTGGAGCGAGCGCTACGCCGCCCTGATGGCCGCCGGAGAGCCGCCGTCCGGCGAGGCGGCGACGGCCATGGCCGAGGAACACCGGCAGCACATCTGCACCTGGTACTACGACTGCCCGTACGAGATGCACCAGTGCCTGGGCGAGATGTACGTATCGGACGAACGTTTCAAGGCGTTCTACGACAGCATGCGCCCAGGACTGGCCGAGCACCTCAGGGACGCGATCACGGCCAACGCGGCCCGTCACGCCTCCTGACGGTCCTGACCCGGGCCGTCATTCCCGGGTCAGGACCACCGCCGTGCCGTAGGCGCACACCTCCGTGCCCACGTCCGCCGCCTCGGTCACGTCGAAGCGGAACGTCAGCACGGCGTTCGCGCCACGCGCGCGTGCCTGCTCCACGAGCCGCTCCATGGCCTGGTTGCGGGTCTGCACCAGCGTCTTGGTGAGCCCCTTGAGTTCACCGCCGATCATCGACTTCAGCCCGGCCCCGATCTGGCTGCCGAGGTGCCGGGAACGCACCGTCAACCCGAAGACCTCACCCAGCACCTCGTCGACCCGGTAGCCGGGTACGTCGTTCGTGGTCACCACGAGAACGTCGGGCTGAGGCCCCTGTCCACCGCCGTATTCATCGATACCCATGGCTCACAGCTTTGCCCCAGCCGGGCCACAGTGCATCCTGGGGAACCCCATGGAACCTGGGCCCCCACGGCTGCGTTGATAGTTTGGGCAGCCAGCCCCGCCCGACCCACCCCGCAGGAGCCACAATCCCGTGACCACGCTCGCGCTCGGCCCCGAGTGGATCAGTCCCGACTATCTGATCCAGACCTTCAGCCTGCCCGGCATCCTGCTGATCGTCTTCGCCGAGTCGGGGCTGTTCGCGTTCCTGCCCGGCGACTCCCTGCTGTTCACGGCTGGTCTGTTCGTCGCGCAGGGGCAGTACATCAGCCAGCCCCTGTGGCTCGTGTGCACGCTCATCGTGCTGGCCGCCGTCCTCGGTGACCAAGTCGGTTACATGATCGGCAAGTTCTTCGGTCCGAGGCTCTTCAGCCGCCCCAACTCCAAGCTCTTCAAACAGGAGAACCTGGAGAAGGCCCACGAGTTCATGGAGAAGTTCGGCCCCAAGGCCATCGTGCTGGCCCGCTTCGTCCCGATCGTGCGCACCTTCGCCCCCATCGTGGCGGGCGCGGGCCGGATGAAGTACCGCACCTTCCTCACGTACAACGTCATCGGCGGCGTGGCCTGGGGCACCGGCATCACCCTGGCCGGCTACTGGCTCGGCCAGATCGACGCCATCAAGAACAACGTCGAGGCCATCCTCGTCCTGATCGTCCTGGTCTCGGTGGTCCCGATCCTCATCGAGTACCTCCGCGAGCGCGGAAAGAAGAATCGGGCGGCGGCGCAGGGCCCGGCCCAGCAGCCGTACCAGCCCATGGACGACGCGACGACGCAGCTCCGCCGCATCCCGTCCGACGACCAGCAGCAGCCGTACCCCCAGCAGCCGCAGCCCCCCCAGCAGCAGAACGGCTACGACCAGTACTACGGCCAGCAGAACCAGCAACAGCAGCCCTACACGCAGCAGCCCCAGCGACAGCCGTACGGGCAGCAGCCCCAGCAACAGCAGCCGTACCCCCAGCAACAGCAGCCTCAGCAGCCGTACGCGCAGCAGTACCCGCAGAACTACGGCCAGCAGAACGAGCAGAACCCTTACAACAACCAGGGGTACTGAACCGCCCCAGGGGCGCGGGGCCTGCCGGTCAGAACCCGCGCGTCCTCTTGGCGGCCCGGCGCTTCCCCGCGGAGCCCACCGTCAGGAACAGCCGGGAGATCTCCGACCCCAGGTTGACCCCGATGGCGATCGCCATGGCCAGTGCCGCCGCCTTCGACAGCGAGACCAGCCCCTCGTCGACGTGGCTCTGGGCGATCGACAACAGCCCGAAGTACGTGGCGGAGCCCGGCAGCAGCGGCCCGATCGCCGCCGTCGTGTACGGCAGGGCGGACGCGAACCGGTACCGGGACAGCAACTGTCCGAACAGCCCCACCAGGCCCGCCGCGACGGCCGTGGAGGCGACCGGTGAGAACTCGCCGGTGTAGTGCATCGCGCCGTACACACACCAGGCGACGCCACCGTTCAGGGTGACGGCCAGCACGGTGGATCGTTCCTGCTGGAGCAGCACCGCGAACGTCAACGACAGCAGCATCGAGGCCGCGATCTGCCACAGCGGCCGCGATTCCGTCGACAGCGCCTCGTCCGGGTTGAGATGCGCCCCCAGCTGCACTCCCACGTAGAGCATCACCAGCACGCCCACGACGATGCCCACGAAGAAGTACATGACCTCCAGCAGCCGGGCCGACGCGGTGATGTAGAACCCGGTCAGCCCGTCCTGGACGCCCGCCACCAGCGCCCGCCCCGGCAGCAGCGCGAACAGCCCACCGGTGACGACCGCGGACGCCTTCACGTCGACGTGGGCCAGCGTCAGCGCGATCCCGATCGCGGCGGGCGGCATCGCGGCGACCGTGAACTGGTAGAACTCCGGCAGCCCCCGCCCCGCGCACAGCCACGCCAGCCGGTCACCGAGCATGGCGCCCAGCATCGCCGCGACGAACACCACCAGGTCACCGCCGACGAGCACGGACGCGGCGGCCGCCAGCAGCCCGCTCGCCGCGGTCAGCACCCAGGTCGGATACGGGTGCCGGTTGCGCCGGATCTCGGCGAGCCGCCGGTAGGCCTCCTCCAGGGAGATGGCCGCCTCGGGGTCGCTGAGGTCGTCCACCAGCTGGAAGACGGCCGCCAGACGCGTGTAGTCGGTGCCGCGCCGCCGCACCGTCCTGGACGCCGTGACCGGGTCCTCCACCAGCGACGGCTGGTACGAGATCGACAGCAGGGTGAACGTGACGTTCGGCTCGCAGCGGTCCAGCCCGAAGGACCGGCACACGGCGAACATCGCCGCCTCGACGTCCTCCGCGCCCTCACCGCCCGCAAGGAGCAGCTCGCCGATACGCAGGGTCATGTCGAGCACGCGCGGCACGGCAGGACCGGTCTCGTCCTCCGTCTTGGCGACCGGCTCCGGTGCGGGCCGCTCGGCCACCGGCATCCGCAGCATCGTGCGCATCCGGTCCTGCCAGGGCAGGTCCTTGGTGAGACTCACCACAGGGATGCCGGTCGGCGGGGTGAACGCGGGCGGCGCGTCCTTCGCGCTGTACGTCCGCGGCACGCTGAACGCCGACCCCTCCGACTCCGCAGCCGGCGCCTGTGGGACACCCAGCCCCTTCGGCACCGCGAACTCGGACGTGGTCTCCGGCTCACCGCCGACGGCTCTCGGCACGGCGAGCCCTTCGGGAAGGGCGAACTCGGACGTGATCTCGGAGTCGTACAGACCCCTGACCTCGTCCGACTGCGGCTTGCGGTACTCCGCCTCCGTCACTCCGTAACGCTCCCTGAACGACACATTCCGTTGACCTCAGTATGCGCGGGCATGCCGACGGGCCGCACGCGTGCGCGTGCGGCCCGTCAGGAGCAGAGTGCTCAGTGGCCGCCCGTGTCCTTGAAGCGCTTGTAGGACCGCTCGATCTCGGCCTCGGCGTCGGTACGGCCGACCCAGTCGGCGCCCTCGACGGACTTGCCGGGCTCCAGGTCCTTGTAGACCTCGAAGAAGTGCTGGATCTCCAGGCGGTCGAACTCGGAGACGTGGTGGATGTCGCGCAGGTGCTCCTGGCGCGGGTCCGTCGCCGGCACGCACAGCAGCTTGTCGTCGCCGCCCGCCTCGTCCGTCATCCGGAACATGCCGATCGCACGGCACTTGATGAGGCAGCCCGGGAACGTCGGCTCGTCGAGGATGACCAGCGCGTCCAGCGGGTCGCCGTCCTCGCCGAGGGTGTTCTCGACGAAGCCGTAGTCGGTCGGGTAGGCGGTCGAGGTGAAGAGTCGACGGTCCAGACGGATACGACCGGTCTCGTGGTCCACCTCGTACTTGTTCCGCGAACCCTTCGGGATCTCGATCGTGACGTCGAACTCCACCGGTGACTCCTCCATGATCAGCACATAGTTCTGGTGGTTAAGTGTCCCTCACGCCGGAGTGTGATCGCGAAAGGGGCTGTTGGTCGTGCCTGAACTGAGGCCTTGGCGGGCCGCGAGACCGCATGTGACGCGGGCCGCGAACGCCGTACGACCGCGTCTGGCACGCGCCGCGGGCGCCGTACGTCCAGGACTCACCCGGGCCACGGACGCCGTGCGGCCGCAGCTCGCGCGGACCGTGGCCGCCGTGAAACCGCAGGTCACACGGCTTACCAGGATCTCCGGACCGAAGACCGTCAGGACCTGGCGCTACACCGCGGGCGCCGCCACCGCCGGACTGGCGCTGGCCGCCACCGTGGCGACCGTCGCCGGTCCCTGGGACTCCTCGGGTCAGCGTACGGCCGAGCGGGACCGGGCCGCCGCACTGGAGCAGACGGGTGGCGCAGATCACGGAGATGATCCCGGTACGGCCGCAGACACGCCTCGCCCCGCCCCCAGCGCCGCATCCGTACTCGTCGGACTCGGCGCCGCCGGCAACTACGTGAAGTCCGCCCCCACCGGAAATGCCCTCGCCGACGTCCTCGGCCCGCTCCTCGGCAACACGGCCCTCGGCGCCCGCCACACCGCGGCCGTCGTCGACGTCGCCACCGGCCGGCAGCTCTATGGCACGGGCGCCGGCACAGCCCTCACCCCCGCCTCCACCACGAAGATCGCCACCGCCGTCGCCGTCCTCTCCGCCCTCGGCGCCGACCACCGCCTCACCACACGCGCGGCCCTGGAACCCGACACCCGGGAACTCGTCCTCGTCGGCGGCGGCGACCCCACCCTCACCGCCCGCGACGACACCGACGGCTGGGCGAGCCTGCGCGCACTCGCCCGGGACACCGCCGCGGCCCTGAAGAAGCGGCACATCACGACGGTCACGCTCTCCTACGACAAGACCCTCTACGCGGGCTCCGAAATCCACCCGATCGGGGTCAACGACAACCTCGCCCCCGTCAGCGCCCTGATGGCGGACGAGGCCCGCACCGACGACACCGCCAGCGGTCCGGCCCCGCGCACGACGGACCCCGCCAAGGACGCGACCCGCACCTTCGCCCGGCTCCTGTCGGACGACGGCATCAGAACGACCGCCCCCGGCCCCTCCAAGGCCACCGGCCGCGCCGAGACCCTCGCCGAGGTCTCCTCGCCGCCCCTGTCCGCCCTGGTCGAACGCATGCTGACCAACAGCGACAACGACATCGCCGAAGCCCTCGCCCGCCAGACCGCCGTCGCCGCCGGGCAGCGCGCCGACTTCCAGGGCGGCGGCAACGCCATCCGCGCCCAGCTGAAAAAGCTCGGACTCCCGCTGTCCGGCGCCGACTTCCACGACGGCAGCGGCCTCGACCGGGACGACCGGCTCACCGCGAACCTGCTGACCTCCCTGCTCGTGAAGGCCGGCGACCCCGCCCACCCCGAACTCCGCCCCGTCCTCACCGGCCTGCCCGTCGCCGGCTTCACCGGCACCCTCACCAGCCGGTACACCGACGGCGCGGCAGGCGTCGTACGCGCCAAGACCGGCACCCTGACCGGGGTCAACACCCTTGCGGGAACCGTCGTCGACCAGGACGGCCGGCTGCTCGCCTTCGCGTTCCTCGCCTCCGACACGACGAACCCCGCCGCCGCACAGAGCGCCCTGGACCGCACCGCGACGGCGCTGGCGGCCTGCGGCTGCGGCTGACCCCGCTCCGGGCCGCGCGGCCGGAGCCCGGCTTTGCCCACCCGAGCGGCCTGCCCGAAGCGGGGCCGCTCACGTACGGTTGACGCATGACGAGCATCGGTGGTGCCGAGATGGTCGACTGGAATCTCGCGGTGGCGACCGCGACCCGACTCGCACGGCCGGGCCCAGAGGTGAGTCGCGACGAGGCCCGGGCCGTCGTCGCGGAACTGCGCCGGCACGCCAAGGCGGCGGAGGAACACGTCCGCGGCTTCACCCGGATGGGCACGGAAGACATCCACGACACTCCCGTACTCGTCGTCGACCGCCCCGGCTGGGTCCGGGCGAACGTCGCGGGGTTCCGGGAGATCCTCAAGCCGCTCCTGGAGAAGATGCAGGAACGGCGTGGCAGCACCCCCGGCGGCGCGGTCCTCGGCGCCGTCGGCGGCAAGGTCACAGGCGTCGAACTGGGCATGCTCCTGTCGTTCCTGTCGTCCCGCGTGCTCGGCCAGTACGAGACCTTCGCCCCCGCCACCCGCGAACTCCCGGCAGGCGAGAACGGCGGCGGCCGACTCCTCCTGGTCGCCCCCAACATCGTCCACGTGGAACGCGAACTCGACGTCCAGCCCCACGACTTCCGCCTCTGGGTCTGCCTCCACGAAGAGACCCACCGCACCCAGTTCACCGCCGTGCCCTGGCTGCGTGATCACCTTGAGGGCGAAATCCAGTCGTTCCTGGGGGAGACCGAGGTCGACCCCATGACCGTCCTGGAACGCATCCGGGAAGCCGCCCAGTCGCTCGCAGGCGGACGCCCCGAGGGCGAGGAGGACGACGGCGGACGCTCCCTCGTCGAGATCGTCCAGACCCCCGCCCAGCGGGAGATCCTCGGCCGCCTCACCGCCGTGATGTCCCTCCTGGAGGGCCACGCCGACTTCGTCATGGACGGGGTGGGCCCGGCCGTCGTCCCGAGCGTCGCCGAGATCCGCGAGAAGTTCCAGCAACGCCGGGCCAAGGGCGCCTCCCGCCTCGACATGGCCCTGCGCAAACTCCTCGGCCTGGACGCCAAACTCCGGCAGTACCGCGACGGCGAGCGCTTCGTGCGAGCCGTCGTCGACCAGGTCGGCATGGACGGCTTCAACCGCGTGTGGACCTCCCCCAACACCCTCCCGACCAAGTCGGAGATCGCCAAACCCGCGGACTGGGTCACACGGGTGCACCGCAGGACCGAGTCGTGAACCCCGCGCGGAAAGGCGTGAGAGGAATCCGGCCGACGGCAGGCGAACGCCCCTTCAATCACCCGTCCGAGGGACCGTGAGCCCTGGGTAGGCGTGCAATGCTCGGGGAACGGCCCGTCTCTGTCACCATCTACACACTCTGAGTGACCGAGCTCGGATTCACCCCCCGAAAACTTCATGAAGGGAACCGGACATGGGTCCCCATCCTGCGGTCGCGGCGATACGCCTGGCGGTCCGCCGCGTCCTCCACGACCTCCTCAACGAAGCCAGCCGCACCGGCAGTTACGCGAGCAGCGGCACCGCCGCGCACGGTCGCACAGCCGAACAGCCCCCCGCGCCGGGCAACACCCCGCACGAGCGCCCGCCCTCGCCGCTCGTGCTCGTGGCCTGCTCCGGCGGCGCCGACTCCATGGCCCTCGCCTCCGCCCTCGCCTTCGAGGCCCCCAAACTCGGCATCCGCGCCGGCGGCATCACCGTCGACCACGGTCTCCAGCCCGGCTCCGACCTCCGCGCCCAGGAAGTCGTCCTGCGACTGCGCGAACTCGGCCTGGACCCCGTCGAAGCCGCCACCGTCACCGTCGGCCGCGAAGGCGGCCCCGAAGCCGCCGCCCGCGACGCCCGCTACACCGCCCTCGACGCCGCCGCCGAACGCCACGGCGCGCGCGCCGTCCTCCTCGGCCACACCCGCGACGACCAGGCCGAGACCGTCCTCCTCGGCCTCGCCCGCGGCTCCGGCATCCGCTCCCTGTCCGGCATGGCCGCCGTGTCCGGCGGACCCGGCGCCGCCCGCCGCTACCGCCGCCCCTTCCTCGAACTCGACCGGCAGACCGCCCGCAAGGCCTGCATGGTCCAGTCCCTGCCCGTCTGGGACGACCCGCACAACGCCGACCCGGCGTACACCCGCTCCCGACTGCGCCAAGAGGGCCTGCCCGCCCTGGAGAAGGCGCTCGGCAAAGGAGTCGTGGAAGCGCTCGCCCGCACCGCCCAGCTCTCCCGCGACGACGCCGACGCCCTCGACACCTGGGCCCGCCAGGCCGAGGCCTCCGTACGCGACACCGCCGGCCTCCTGGAGTGCGCCAAGCTCTACGCCCTGCCGCCCGCCGTACGCCGCCGCATCCTGCGCCAGGCGGCCATCGAGGCGGGCGCCCCGGCCGGCTCGCTGTTCGCTCGCCACATCGAGGAAATCGACCGCCTGATCACCGGCTGGCGCGGCCAGGGGGCCATCAATCTCCCCGGCAAGGTCGTCGCCCAGCGGCAGGGTGGCAGACTGGTGATTCGGCAAGGCTGACTCCTCGGCCTCCCTCCCCGGGAGCGGGACAGCTGGTGGGACGACCGAAAGTGATGCGGGTGGACGCGAAAGACATGGGTGCCGACCTCAAAGAGGTACTCATCACCAAGGAAGAGATCGACGCGAAGCTCATCGAGCTCGCCGCGAAGATCGACGCGGAGTACGCGGGCAAGGACCTGCTGATCGTCGGCGTCCTCAAGGGCGCGGTGATGGTCATGGCGGACCTCGCCCGGGCACTGTCCACCCCCGTCACCATGGACTGGATGGCCGTGTCCTCCTACGGCGCGGGCACCCAGTCCTCCGGCGTGGTGCGGATCCTCAAGGACCTCGACACCGACATCAAGGGCAAGCACGTCCTGATCGTCGAGGACATCATCGACTCAGGCCTGACGCTGTCCTGGCTGCTGTCCAACCTGGGCTCCCGGGAACCCGAGACGCTCAAGGTGTGCACCCTGCTGCGCAAGCCCGACGCGGCCAAGGTCGCCATCGACGTGGAGTGGGTCGGTTTCGACATCCCCAACGAGTTCGTCGTGGGCTACGGCCTCGACTACGCCGAGAAGTACCGCAACCTCCCGTTCGTCGGTACGCTCGCGCCCCACGTCTACGGCGGCTGAGCGTGGCTGCAGCGACCGCTGAGCCAACAGAGCCGTCTTAGTAGGACGATCGGGAACCCCAGCGGCCCTCGCGCCGTTGGAGCAAGCAGACGGGCCTGCCAGCCCTCCCGTGCGGCTTCGCGCGACAATGCTGGGGTACCGTCAGAAGAACTGTCTTATCAAACTCACTATGGCAGGAGGGACGGGGCGGGCTCCGCTCCGTATGGATGGACGTGAAGCGATACTTCCGTGGGCCGGTCATGTGGATCGTGCTGGCCGTCCTTGCCGTGGTCGTGTTGATGCAGGTCGTCGGCTCGTCCGGCGGCTACAAGACGGTGGACACCGGCCAGGTCGTCCAGGCGATCAATGACAACAAGGTCGAACAAGCCAAGCTGACCACCGGCGACGAGCAGACCATCAAGGTCGAGCTCAAGGACGGCGAAAAGGTCGACGGCAGCTCGAAGATCCAGGCGAGCTACATCGGCGACCAAGGCGTGACCATCGCCGGCATTCTCCAGAACAAGTTCCAGGACAAGCAGATCCCCGACGGGTACACCGTCTCGCCGACGAAGCAGAACGCCTTCGTCGGGATCCTGCTCTCCCTTCTCCCCTTCGTCCTCATCGTGGTCGTCTTCCTGTTCCTGATGAACCAGATGCAGGGCGGCGGCTCCCGGGTCATGAACTTCGGGAAGTCCAAGGCGAAACTCATCACCAAGGACACCCCGAAGACGACGTTCTCGGACGTCGCCGGCTCGGACGAGGCCGTCGAGGAGCTCCAGGAGATCAAGGAGTTCCTCCAGGAACCCGCCAAGTTCCAGGCGGTCGGGGCCAAGATCCCCAAGGGCGTACTGCTGTACGGCCCTCCCGGCACCGGTAAGACCCTGCTCGCGCGCGCTGTCGCGGGCGAGGCCGGTGTCCCCTTCTACTCGATCTCCGGATCCGACTTCGTCGAGATGTTCGTCGGTGTCGGTGCCTCCCGAGTGCGTGACCTCTTCGAGCAGGCCAAGGCGAACGCCCCGGCGATCGTCTTCGTCGACGAGATCGACGCGGTCGGACGCCACCGCGGCGCCGGCCTCGGCGGCGGCCACGACGAGCGCGAGCAGACCCTCAACCAGCTGCTCGTCGAGATGGACGGCTTCGACGTCAAGGGCGGCGTGATCCTCATCGCCGCGACGAACCGGCCCGACATCCTCGACCCGGCCCTCCTGCGCCCCGGCCGCTTCGACCGCCAGATCGCGGTCGACCGCCCGGACATGCAGGGCCGTCTGGAGATCCTCAAGGTCCACCAGAAGGGCAAGCCGGTCGCTCCGGACGTCGACCTCTCGGCCGTCGCCCGCCGCACCCCGGGCTTCACCGGCGCGGACCTGTCGAACGTGCTGAACGAAGCGGCGCTCCTCACGGCGCGCAGCAACAAGAAGCTCATCGACAACCACATGCTGGACGAGGCGATCGACCGCGTCGTGGCGGGCCCGCAGAAGCGGACCCGGATCATGTCGGACAAGGAAAAGAAGATCACCGCGTACCACGAGGGCGGACACGCCCTGGTCGCGGCGGCCTCCCCGAACTCCGACCCGGTGCACAAGATCACGATCCTCTCCCGAGGCCGTGCCCTTGGCTACACCATGGTCCTGCCGGACGAGGACAAGTACTCGACCACGCGCAACGAGATGCTCGACCAGCTCGCCTACATGCTGGGCGGCCGCGCTGCCGAGGAACTGGTCTTCCACGACCCGACCACCGGCGCCGCGAACGACATCGAGAAGGCCACGGCAACGGCCCGCGCGATGGTCACCCAGTACGGCATGACCGAGCGTCTCGGGGCCATCAAGTTCGGTGGCGACAACACCGAGCCGTTCCTGGGCCGCGAGATGTCGCACCCGCGTGACTACTCGGAAGAGGTCGCCGCGCTGGTCGACGAAGAGGTCAAGAAGCTGATCGAGACCGCGCACAACGAGGCCTGGGAGATCCTGGTCGAGAACCGCGACGTCCTCGACCAGCTGGTCCTCCAGCTGCTGGAGAAGGAGACGCTGAACAAGGAGCAGATCGCCGAGGTCTTCGCTCCCATCGTGAAGCGTCCCCCGCGGCCGGCCTGGACCGGCTCCTCCCGCCGCACCCCCTCGACCCGTCCGCCGGTGCTCTCTCCCAAGGAGCTCGCACTGACGAACGGCGCCAACGGCGCGACCCCGGCGATCACCACCGCCAAGGCCACCGCGTCCGAGCCGGCCACCGAAGCGGTTCCCGAGGACCGTCCCGAGAGCTGACGCTCACCCGTCCCGCCCCGGTGACCTCACCGGGTCCGGAATGGATGCCCCGCCCCCCAGGTTTTAGCCTGGGGGGCGCGGCGTTTTTCGGCCGTGAGGGACTTCTAGGAACGAGGCACCAGATGACCGACCCCGTGACGCTGGACGGCGAGGGCTCCATCGGCGAGTTCGACGAGAAGCGCGCCGAGAGCGCCGTGCGTGAGCTGCTGATCGCGGTCGGGGAGGACCCGGACCGAGAGGGGCTGAGGGACACGCCGGCCCGGGTGGCGCGGGCGTACCGGGAGATTCTGGCCGGACTCCGGCAGCAGCCCGAGGACGTCCTGACGACCACGTTCGATCTGGGGCACGACGAGATGGTGCTGGTGAAGGACATTGAGATCATGTCTTTGTGCGAGCACCATCTGCTGCCCTTTCATGGCGTAGCTCACGTCGGGTACATCCCGGCTGAGACGGGCAAGATCACGGGCTTGTCGAAGCTCGCGCGCCTCGTCGACGTGTTCGCCCGTCGGCCGCAGGTGCAGGAACGACTCACCACGCAGATCGCGGACTCCCTGATGCGGATCCTGGAGGCCCGTGGCGCGATCGTCGTCATCGAGGCCGAGCACATGTGCATGTCCGTGCGTGGCATTCGCAAGCCCGGTGCCAAGACCACGACATCGGCGGTGCGGGGTCAGCTTCGGGACGCCACGACCCGGGCCGAGGCGATGAGCCTGATACTGGCGCGCTGACCTGATCGCCGACGGCCACCGGGCCTGTCGGTCCGGGTGAGCGTCAGGCCGTTGACGGGGCTCCGGTGTTCCGGTCGTCGTCCTCCGGGAGCTTGCACACGCGCTCCAGGAAGATGGCCGCCGCTATCACCGCGATGCCGGCGAGGACCGAGAAGCCGGCGTAGATGGCCTGGTCGCGGCGGGCGGGGATGTCGAGGGATTCCAGGAGGAAGACGCCGGCGCCGCCGTACATGCCGGAGACGAGGGCGGCGACCAGCGCGCTGGCCTGGCCGAAGACGACGGCGCGGGCCGCCATCAGGGGGTCGACGCCCTTCGCCTCGGGATCGCGATCACGCTGCGCCTTGAGGCGGCCGCGGATGGAGAGCGCCGTGGCCGTGAGGACCACGGCGATCAGGGCGAGGACGATGGGGGCGGCCAGCGGGACGCTGGGCAGGGTCCCGATCGCGTTCCACAGGCGGGCGCCCGCCCAGGACAGGGCCCCGGCCACGGCGAACACGCCGGCCAGCAGCCTGATGCGCAGCTCTCTCACGGTGCCCCTTCAGCTCCCCCGTCGTCCCACTAACTGTGGCCGTCTTGACCTTAACGGCTATTCGGGCAGCCGGAGTTCCAGGTCCTTGCGTGCTTCGACACCGTCCTGGGTGACAGTGTCGAGGAGTTCGGTGACCGGACCGCGGCCGGGCAGCTGGGCCTCGGGCTCCAGATCGCGCCAGGGCGCGAGGACGAAGGCGCGCTCGTGGGCGCGGGGGTGGGGCAGGGTGAGGACCGGGTCGTCGGAGACCACGTCGGCGTACGTGACGATGTCGACGTCGAGGGTGCGCGGGCCCCAGCGCTCGTCCCGCACCCGGTTGAAGGCCTCTTCGACGGCGTGGGCCCGCTCCAGCAGGGAGGCGGGGGGAAGTGTGGTCTTCAGGACCACGACCGCGTTGAAGTACGAGGGCTGGCTGTCGGCCGGCACGCCCCATGGCTCCGTCTCGTAGACCGGGGAGACCGCCTTGACGCGGACGCCGGGCGTGTCCTCCAGGGCGTCGATGGCGCCCTGGAGGGTCTCCAGGCGGTTGCCGAGGTTGGAGCCCAGGGAGATCACGGCCCGCTGCGGGTTGTGGAGGGTGGTGTCGGCGGCGTCCACCTGCTGCACGACGGCGGCGGGTACCGGCTGTACGGTCGGGTCGCTGTGACCCGCGGTGAAGGACGCGGTCATACTCGGCTCCGGGTGATGGTGACGGTCACGTCGTCGAACGGCACGGTGATCGGTGCGTCGGGTTTGTGGACCCGGACCTCGACTTCCTCTACCCCGTGGTGTTTCAGACAGGCTTGGGCGATGCGCTCGGCGAGCGTCTCGATGAGGTTGACGGGCTCGCCCTCGACGACGGCCACGACCTCTTCCGCCACGATGCCGTAGTGCACGGTCTTCGTCAGATCGTCGGTGGCGGCGGCGGGCCGGGTGTCCAGCCCCAGGACGATGTCCACGATGAAGGTCTGGCCCTCCTCGCGCTCCTTGGGGAACACACCGTGGTGCCCGCGGGCCTTCAGGCCGCGCAGCGCGACACGATCCACGCGAATCACTCCTGCAGTCGTCGGTGACGGCCGGTTCGTGCCACGTGCGGGCGGCACACCGGCCTCGATCGAATCTACCTGCGAGCACTGACAGAACCGGGCCACGGGGGCGCCGGGCCGTGCCGGGGCCAGGGGGTTTCATCATGTGTTTCCCCTGGGGAACCCGGCGGCTCACGGGTTGGTAGCGGCCCATACCCGGGGGTTCGTGATCCCAACCACTTCTTGGTCCTGACGGGTTCAGGAGGGGGTTTCCTCGTCCTCCCCGTCCTCGTCGTTCTCGGCCAGTACCGGGGAGGCGTGGTGGGACCACATCTTCCAGCCCTCGGGAGTGCGGCGGAACACGTTCGTGGCGACCACCAGCTGGCCGACGAGGGGGCCGAGTTCCTCGTCGCCCTCAGGGGCGGGGCCGCCGCTGAGGATGTTCTCCGTGCAGGTCACCAGGGCGGTGTCGCCGGTGACGGAGACGTGGACGTCGGTGAGGAAGAACTGGATGTAGTCGGTGTTGGCCATGATCAGCGCGTACGACCTGAGGACCTCGCCGCGGCCGGTCAGCACGGGCCAGCCGGGGTGGACGCAGGAGACCACGCCGGTGTCGGCCGGGTCGTGGTACTCCTCGTCGACGCCCAGGTCGGCCGGGGTGAGCCAGAACGAGGACAGTTCGTCGAAGTCGCCGCGTTCCAGTGCCTCGTAGAAGGCCGTGTTGGCGGCTTCGACCTGTTCCACGTCGGTGTGGGGGGCGCTCACCGGGCTCCTTCCACGGCGCGGGCGACCCGCACGGCGTCCGCGGTCGCGCGGACCTCGTGCACACGTACGGCCCATGCGCCGGCGTGCGCTGCGAGGGCGGAGACGGCGGCTGTGGCGGCGTCCCGCTCGCGTGCGGGCGGTGGGGCGGCCCCAGGGCCGGCGAGGACGCGGCCGAGGAAGCGCTTGCGGGAGGCGGCGACGAGGAGGGGGTGGCCGAGGCCCAGGAGGCGGTCGAGGTGGGAGAGGAGGACCAGGTCGTGTTCGGCGTCCTTGGAGAAGCCGAGACCCGGGTCGACGATCACGCGGTCGGGGGCGATGCCGCCCGCGAGGACGGCGTCCACACGTGCGTGGAGTTCGTCGACGACCTCGGCGACGACGTCGGCGTAGACGCCCTTGGCGTTGCCGCCGGTCAGGAAGCCGCGCCAGTGCATGACGACGAAGGGGGCGCCCGCGTCGGCGACGACCGGGATCATCGCGGGGTCGGCGAGGCCGCCGCTGACGTCGTTGACGAGGGCGGCGCCCGCGGCGAGGGCCTGTGCGGCGACGGAGGCGCGCATGGTGTCGACGGAGACGGTGACGCCTTCGGCGGCGAGGCCGCGGACGACGGGGACGACGCGCCGGAGCTCCTCGGCCTCGTCGACGCGGGTGGCGCCGGGGCGGGTGGACTCGCCGCCGACGTCGACGAGGTCGGCGCCCTCCTCGACGAGGGCGAGGCCGTGTTTGACGGCGGCGGTGGTGTCGAACCAGCGGCCGCCGTCGGAGAAGGAGTCGGGGGTGACGTTCACGACTCCCATGACCGCGCAGCGGTCCCATTCCGGAAGGCCGGCGACGCGCCCGCGTCCGCTCTGCTTGCTCATGCGTTCAGCCTAGGCCCAGCGTGGCGCGCTGGGCCCGAGCGGCCTGTGGGTCAGGCCGCTCTGACGTCCCGCTCCGCGACCGCATGGGCACACGTGCGTGCCGTGTGCGTGCGGCGGCGCAGGAAGCGCGGCAGGGGCAGGGCGAGGGTGACGAAACCCTCCGCCTGCATGGCGGCGAAGCCGATGCGCGGGAGGTCGCCCGAGGCGCGGTAGACGACGAAGCGGGGCTCCCAGCGGGGCTGGAACTTCGCGTTGAACTTGTACAGGGATTCGATCTGGAACCAGCGGGACAGGAAGACCAGCAGGCCGCGCCAGGCGCGCAGGACGGGTCCTGCGCCGATCTTCTCGCCGCGGGCGAGTGCCGAGCGGAACATCGCGAAGTTCAGTGAGACGCGGGTGATGTCGAACTTCGGGGCCGCCTGGAGGGCGGCGACGATGAGCAGTTCGTTCATGCCGGGGTCGGCCGAGCGGTCGCGTCGCATGAGGTCGAGGGAGGCTCCGTCGGTGCCCCAGGGCACGAAGTGCAGGATCGCCTTGAGGTCGCCGTAGGGGCCGGGCTGGTCGTCCGCCTTGTGGGCGGTGGCGATGAGGCAGTCGCCGTCGGAGAGGTCGCCGATGCGGCCCAGGGCCATCGAGAAGCCGCGTTCGGTGTCGGTGCCGCGCCAGTCGTCGGCGGCCTGCCGGATGCGCTCCAGCTCGGTCTCGCCGACGTCACGGACGCGCCGTACCCGGGTCTCGTAACCGGCGCGCTCGATGCGCTTGACCATCTGGCGCACGTTGCGCATCGCGCGGCCGGCGAGGGAGAAATCCGCGACGTCCACCACCGCCTCGTCGCCCAGTTCGAGGGCGTCCAGTCCGGTCTCCCGTGTCCACACCTCGCCCCCGGTCTCCGAGCAGCCCATGACGGCGGGGGTCCAGGAGTGGGCCTGGGCCTCGTCCATGAAGCGTTCGATGGCACCCGGCCAGGCCTCGACGTCACCGATGGGGTCGCCGCTGGCGAGCATCACGCCGGAGACGACGCGGTAGGTGACGGCCGCCTTGCCGCTGGGGGAGAAGACGACGGCCTTGTCGCGGCGCAGCGCGAAGTGGCCGAGGGAGTCGCGGCCGCCGTGCTTGACCAGGAGGGCCCTGAGGCGGGACTCGTCCTCCTCGGTGAGGCGGGCGGCGGGATGTTCGGGGCGGAAGGCGAGGTAGATCGTCGTGATGGCGGTGAGCAGGCCCAGGGCGCCCAGGGAGACGCCGACGGTCCATGAGGTGTCGCCCTGGTAGTCGACGGGCCCCTCGAAGCCGAAGAGGCCGTACAGGACGTGCGTGATCCGATCGGCCAGGCTCGGGTCGCCGACCATGCGGTTCGGGTGGACGCTGACGATGACCAGTCCGAGGACGAGGGAACCGGCGCCCATGAGAACGAAGTTGGCGAGTGCGCGCCAGCGGCTGCGCGGGTCGGGCAGTGCCTTGAACTGGTCGCGGTGGCGCAGCAGCGGGGCGAGCAGGGCGAACGAGATGACCACTCCGAGGAGCGAGTGGCGGTACGTGAACTGTGCCAGTGCGCCCGCGGGCAGCAGTGCCACGGCGGCCCGCCATGCCCGGCGCTTGCGGCGCCTGAGGCCGTGGGCGAGCAGCAGCAGGAGGACGCCGGTGCTGAGGGAGAGCGCGGCCGCGAACGGGCCGAGCGCGCCGGGCAGTACCTCGGCCATGGTGTGCATACGGCTGTGCCGGAAGCGCGGGAAGACGCCGGCGGCGATGTCCAGAAGGCCTACGAGTGCGCAGGCTCTGGCGACGAGGACGGGGACGGCCTCGGGGCGCGGTCCGTGCAGTGCACGCGGTAGCCGTGTTGATCGGATCGGAACCCCGCCCGACATTTCCTCATCTGTCCTGACAGACATCGCATCCCATGGTTCTGCGAGTGACTCTGGATCCGGAGCCCCGATTCGGGCATCCGGCGACATTGCGCCCTCTAGGACGGTGTCTGGTGAGAAGAGGTTCACTCATCTTCTCAAAGCCGTTTCAAAGGCCGAGGAAAGCGAAAGCAAGCAATGGGTCTCACGAGCAACAACACGCTGCTGCTGGCGGTGCTGGCCGCTGTGGCGCTGTTCGCCGGCACGGTGTGGCTCTGGCCACGGCTGGCGCGGCGGGGCTGGCGGTCCGTCAGCGGCCGTATAGGGCTGCTGCTTGCGACGCAGTTCCTCCTGTTCGTGTCGCTGGGGCTCGCCGCCAACCACGCTTACGGGTTCTACGCCTCCTGGGCCGACCTGTTCGGTCAGGAGACGGACCAGGGCGTGGTGGTCGACCACACCATGGGCGGCGGTTCGGGCGGGCCTCTGCGGGTGACCGAGGTGGCGGACGTGCCGGGCAGGGGCGGCTTTCGGCCGTCGTCGGCCGGGCAGGTCCAGAAGGTCGACATCGTCGGCCGGACGTCACACATCGCCTCGCCCGCGTACGTCTATCTGCCGCCCGAGTATTTCCAGGCCCGCTATCGCGCGCGTACGTTCCCCGCGGCTGTCGTCCTGACCGGTTATCCGGGTACCGCGAGAGCGCTGGTGGACAAACTCCACTACCCCCGCACGGCTCTGGAACTCACCAAGGACGGCCGTATGCAGCCGATGATCCTGGTGATGATGCGGCCGACGGTGGCGCCGCCGCGGGACACCGAGTGCGCGGATGTTCCGGACGGCCCGCGGACCGAGTCGTTCTTCGCGAAGGACCTGCCGGAAGCGGTGACCGCGCACTACAGGGTGGGCAAGGAGCCGGGGAGCTGGGGGATCATCGGGGACTCCACGGGCGGCTACTGCGCGCTGAAGATCGCCATGCACCATCCCGGCGTGTACGCCGCCGGAGCGGGCCTGTCCCCGTACTACAAGGCGCCCGTCGACCCCACCACGGGCGATCTCTTCCACGGCGACAAGGCGCTGCGCAACCGCGCGAACCTGTGGTGGTGCCTCAAACACCTGCCCGCGCCCGAGACCTCACTGCTCGTCACCAGCAGCAAGGTGGGCGAGACGAACTACAAGGACACACTGCGGTTCATAGAGCGGGTGAAGGACACGGGAACGACCCGGATCTCGTCGATCATCCTGGAAAGCGGGGGGCACAACTTCAACACCTGGCGGCGGGAGATCCCGGCGACGTTGCAGTGGATCAGTGGGCGGTTGAGTGATCGATGAGTGATCAATGCGCCGAATTCGGCGGCCCTTCCGATTCCTGATGCCGGGTGAAGGCCACGGGGTGGCTGTGTTTTTACGGGGCGGGGCACCATGATTCGCCTACGCGCGGTAAGTTTCTGGCCATGCCACGTGGACGTCACCGCCATTCCCCGCCCTTGCACAGGCTGCTGCCTCCGTCGGCGATCGCAGGCGTCTCCCTCGTCTGCGCCTTCGGCCCCTGGGTTTTCTCGCAGCAGGCAGTGCTGCGCGTGATAGCCGCCGTCGCCGCCGCGGTCGCGATCGTGGGGGCGGCCGTCATGCGCCGCTGGGACGGACAGGCGGGCCGGCAGGTCGCCGACCTCACGCGCGCGCGGGCGAGCGACGAGTGGCGGCACGAGGAGCGGGTCGCCGAACTCGAGACCGATCTCGAGGAGTCGCGGGAACTGCGCGTCAAGCTGGAGCAGCGGCTGCGGGCCAAGCGTGCGGAGCTGGCGGGCCTGCGCAACGAACACGCGGCGCTGCTGCGGCGGTACGCCACGGCGGAGACCGAGCGGGCGAGCGCCCTGGAGGGCCGTCGGCTGCTGGAGATAGAGGCCGCCCCGGCGCGGGCGTTGCCGTCGGCGGAGCAGGCCGACGCGGAGGCCGTGGCGGTGGCTGCCGCGGCGGAGGACGGGACAGCGGACGGCACGGCTGCGGACGGCGCGACCGAGGCCGACGTGGCGGCCGGGACCGCGGCGGAGGGGCCGGAGCAGCGCACGATCTTCTCCCCTGAGGGTTCGCGGCTGTTCCTGCGGGCGAACGCGGCGCTGAAGCGGCTAGACGAGGACGGCGACGGGGGCACCGCGACGGAGCCCGAGGCCACGGAGGCGGAAGCCGGGGAGGCCGAGGCGGAGACCGGGGAAGAGGTCGGCACGGAGATCCTGACGGACTCCGAGCCCGCTTCCCCGACGGGTCACAGGGCCGACGCCGAGGGCGGCATGAAGGGCCGGGCCGGGGCCCGCCCCGAACGCTCCGAGGACGCCCCCAAGGGCGCCCCGGCCGACCCCGACGGGCAGCCGGTGAACGCGGGTCCCGGTGCGCCCGACGCGGGCGGCACCGAGGCGGAGGCCGCGCAGGAGGACGAAGCGCGGGGGAAGTCCGAGGCGGCCGACGGGCATGAGCGCGCGGCCGCCACCATCACGGCCAGAGCCGCCCAGCCGCCGCAGCAGCCCGCCGGGCACTTCATCGCGCCGACCGCGGTGGCGGTCGTGCCCGCGGCTCCCGAGCGGCGCCCGCGGGTCCAGGGCGGCTTCGACTTCTTCGGTACGAAGCCGGGCGCCTCGCGGGACGCCATGGAGGCCGTGCAGAACGAGGACCTCGCCGACGTCGTCGGCCAGGAGGCCCTGGCCCTGCACAAGGCCGAGTCGGAGGCGGCGTTCAAGCCGGCCGACGAGGAGGCGCGGGGCGTGGGCCAGGTCATCGACCTGACGGCCCACGACGAGACGGAACAGATCAACCTGCAGGGACTGCGCAGCGCGGTCTCCTGACGTCCTGACGGACGCACGGTTGCTCGCGAGGGGCACGGTCAGGCCATCCAGCGGTCGGGCCGTGCCCCTTTCCGTCCCGTCCGTGACCTCTCCGCCTGCGCCCCGAGCAGCTCCGCGGCCGCCTGAGCGTCCCTCAGGCGGGCCGTGACGGTCTTGTTCGCTCCCGTGTCCACGTGCACGTCGGCGAGGCGCCACAGCCGCTTCCAGGGTCCCTGGGTGAGCCGTACGCTCTGGACCTTCGCGTGCGGGACGAGTGCCAGGCTGCGCCGCAGCAGCCCCTGCCGGGCCGCGAACACCGCGTCGGTGACGGCGAGTCCGTGGCCGCGCCACCACACGGGCACACACCGCCCCGCCCGCCGTGGGGGCCGTGACAGCTCCGACAGCTGCGGCACGACGACTCCGGGCAGCACGCGCGCGACGACCGCCTCGGCGACCTCGCGCGGAGCGACCGGCACCAGCACCGAGTTGGACGACCCGGCCACGTCCAGCTCGACCCGCACCCAGCCGCGCCGCCGCCACAGCAGCGGCTCCACGATCCGCACGGTCTGCACCCGCCCCGGCGGCACCGTCTCGTGCGTGCGGTCCAGGAGGCCGTGGTCGATGCGCAGCCCGTCCGGGGACTCGCCGACCGTCCAGTCGTACTCGGTGACGAACCGTCCCACGCTGCTCGCGCCCGCCGCGCCGAGCAGCGGCAGGGCGGTCGCCAGGACCGTCCACACGCTGTGGGTGGCCAGCCACAGCAGGGTCGGTACGACGACGGCGCCGACCAGGGTGCCCCAGGTGGCGCCCGTCAGCACGAGGGAGAGCGCGAGGTCACGCGGGGGCGTGCGCATCAGTTCGCGCGCTGGCGCCTCACCCACCTCGTGCGCGGTCTCGGGGGCGAACCCGGCGGCGCGCGCCAGGAGTTCAGCGCGCAGAGCTCGCGCCTCGCGCTCCCCGAGGAAGGCCAGCTCGTCCTTCTTGTCCGTGCCGACGACGTCGAGCCGGAGCTTCGCCACGCCCGCCACGCGCGCGAGGAGCGGCTGCGTGATGTCGACCGCCTGGATGCGCTCCAGCCGGATGTGCGCGGTGCGCCGGAACAACAGGCCGGTCCGGATGCGCAGTTCGGATTCGGTCACCGCGAAGTGGGTGAACCACCAGGTGAGAAAGCCGTACAGGGCGGCGGCCGGGACGATGACGGCGAGCGCGATCAGCAGCGTGGTGGTCGTCATCCGGGTCAGCTGGCGCTGCGCCTGGTCGGGGTCGTGCACGGCCCACCCGATGATGACGGCGACCGGCGCCCAGGCTCGCCTGAGCGGCGTTATGGGATGCAGCCGCCGCTCGGCGACGGGTTCCCTCTCCCGCTCCTGTACGGCGTCGTCGACGCCCTGCGCCGTCACAGCCCCGCCGATCGGGCCTCGCCGAGTTCGGTGAGCCGGTCGCGCAGCCGCTCCGCCTCGGCCGGGACGAGGCCCGGGATGGTCGCGTCGGTCGCCGCGGCCGCCGTGTGCAGTTGCACGCTGGCCAGCCCGAAGTGCCGCTCCACGGGTCCGGAGGTGACCTCCACCAGCTGCATGCGGCCGTACGGCACCACGGTCTCCTCACGCCACAGCACGCCCCGGCTGATCAGCAGGTCGTCGGCGCGCTCGGCGTAGCGCCAGGAACGCCAGTTGCGGCCGAGCATCACCCAGCCCCACCCGACGAGGGCGAGGGGCAGCAGCGCGAAGGCCGCCCAGGCCGGACCGCAGAGCAGGCCGAGCAGCAGCCCCACGCCCACCGCGAGCAGCCCCAGCCACACCACCAGCAACAACCGCCGCATCCGAAGCAGTCCGGGCGGCAGCCCGGTCCACACCGGCTCGTGGCCGGTGACCTCTGTGTCCTGCCCGCTCCCCGTCTCCATGGAGCCAGCGTACGTAGGGGAGACTGTGTCCATGACTCCCACGACGGAGACCACGGTCGGCATCGGCGGCGCCGCGGAGAGCACCGACATGGTGCTCAACATCGGACCGCAGCACCCGTCCACCCATGGCGTGCTGCGCCTGAGGCTGGTCCTGGACGGTGAGCGCATCGTGAGCGCGGAGCCGGTGATCGGGTACATGCACCGGGGCGCGGAGAAGCTCTTCGAGGCGCGCGACTACCGCCAGATCATCATGCTCGCCAACCGCCACGACTGGCTGTCGGCCTTCTCCAACGAGCTGGGTGTGGTCCTCGCAGTGGAGCGCATGCTCGGCATGGAGGTCCCGCAGCGGGCGGTGTGGACGCGCACGCTGCTCGCCGAGCTGAACCGGGTGCTGAACCACCTGATGTTCCTCGGGTCGTACCCGCTGGAGCTCGGCGGCATCACCCCGGTCTTCTACGCGTTCCGGGAGCGGGAGGTGCTCCAGAACGTCATGGAGGAGGTCTCCGGCGGCCGCATGCACTACATGTTCAACCGCGTCGGCGGCCTCAAGGAGGACCTGCCGGCCGGCTGGACCACGCGTGCGCGTGCCGCGGTGTCCGCCGTGCGCTCGCGCATGGACCGCTTCGACGACCTGGTGCTCGGCAACGAGATCTTCCGGGGGCGCACCAGGGACGTGGGCGTCCTCGCACCGGAGACCGTGCACGCGTACGGCGTCAGCGGGCCCGTCGCGCGCGCCTCGGGCGTCGACTTCGACCTGCGCCGCGACGAGCCGTACCTGGCCTACGGCGAGCTCCAGGACACCCTGAAGGTGGTGACCCGCCAGGAGGGCGACTGCCTCGCCCGCTTCGAGGTCCTCCTGGAGCAGACCCACAACGCCCTCGACCTCGCCGACGCCTGTCTCGACCGGGTCGCGGAACTCCCGCCCGGGCCGATCAACCAGCGGCTCCCGAAGGTCCTGAAGGCGCCCGAGGGGCACACGTACGCGTGGACCGAGAACCCGCTCGGCATCAATGGCTACTACCTCGTCAGCAAGGGCGAGAAGACCCCGTACCGGCTGAAGCTGCGCTCGGCGTCGTACAACAACATCCAGGCCCTGGCCGAGCTGTTGCCGGGGACGTTGGTCGCGGACATGGTGGCGATCCTGGGGTCACTGTTCTTCGTGGTCGGGGACATCGACAAGTAGGCCCGCGGGCGGCTCGCCGAGGGGTCCGTCCGGGATTCCGAGGGACATGCCGACCGGCTGGAGCAGCCAGCCGAAGTCGCCGAGACCGCCCATCGCGGTGAGTTCGGCGGCCTCCGCGGCGCGTGCGAGGGCGCGTACGTACGCGGCGGGCTGGGTGGACGCCAGGGCGAGCGGGGGGCGTGCGCCCGCGATGCCCAGGGCGCGCAGCGCGTCGCGTTGTGCAAGCACGCGCCCGCCGGGCAGTGCGCACGCGTCCAGTGCCACATGGGCCGTGAGATCGCACGACCCGTCCGGCACGGGCGCCGTCTCGCGTCCCTCGCGGAAGCCGGTGAGCGTTCCGAACAGGGGGCGTGTGGACGCCGTGTGCGCGTAGTCGGCGGCGACCGCGAGTCCGCGTTCGACGGTCGCGACCGCCGAAGCCCACACCTCGTCGCGGGGCAGGCCGATCTCGGCCCGCAGGCCCTCCTCGGCCGGCAGTGGCCACCACCGGCTCAGCCACTCGGCCTCCGCACCAATGACCGGTTCCCCGAGGCGTTCGCGCCCGTCCCGTCGCACGAGAACCCGTCGCGGTACGCCCGAGGAGTCCGTCTCGGCGACCTCCACGGGTACGTTGTCCAGCCATTCGTTGGCGAACAGCAGCCCGGTGACGCCCTGCGGGCAGGCGGGCAGCCACTCGATCCGGTGATCGAGGCCGGAAGGCCGGGCGGCGAGTTCGACGGCGTACGCACGTGTGCGGGCGGCCACCTCGGCGGGCAGGGCGGCGAGGATGCCGGCGGCCAACTCGCCGCGCCCCGCGGCCATGTCGACGAAGTCGAGCCGTGCGGGACGGCCCAGCGCCTCGTCGACCCGGCACAGCAGGCGGGCCACGGCCTCGGCGAACAGCGCGGAGGCGTGCACGGAGGTACGGAAGTGCCCTGCGGGCCCCTCCGGCCTGCGGTAGAAGCCGTCCGGCCCGTACAGGGCGGCCTCGGCGGCGGCCCGCCACCCGCTCCAGTCGCCCGTCGCTCGGTCCGGGGTGTCATCGGTCACGCCGTCAGGCTAGGCGTACCGGTGAACGGGGCCTCCACCTTGGGGAGTACGCGCGGGCGGTACGGATCGGTCCTCCGGTTGACCCCTGCACGCATCACGCATCCCTACGCTGGGTTACGTGCAACGCCTCTATGACTTCCTCCGCAGACACCCGACAGGGGTCGACGCCTTCTGGGCCGTCTTCCTGTTCGGGATCTCGCTCGCGAGTGAATCCGCCCAGGGGGAGTCCCAGGGGACCGGGTCCGCGGCGGTGATCGTTCCGGTGATCCTGCTGCTGTGCCTGGTGATCGCGTTGCGACGGCGCATGCCGGAGAAGATGCTGCTGCTGGCCATCGGGCTCGGCGTGGCGCAGCTCGCCCTTGACGTCGAGGTCAAGGCGGCCGACTTCGCCTTCCTGGTGATCGCCTACACCGTGGCCGCGACCGGCACCCGCTGGGCCTCCTGGCTGGCACTCGCGAGCGGCCTCTGCGCCGCTCCGCTTGCGCAGCTGCGGTGGCCGAACGAGGAGTCGAGCGCGCTGGCCAACCTCGCCCAGATGATCTTCCTGACGATTCCGTTCGCCCTGGCCTGGGTGCTCGGCGACTCGATCCGCACCCGCCGCGCCTACTTCGCGCAGCTGGAGGAGCGGGCCGCGCGTCTGGAGAAGGAGCGCGAGGCGCAGTCCAAGGTCGCCGTCGCCGCCGAGCGCGCCCGGATCGCCCGCGAGCTGCACGACGTCGTCGCGCACAACGTGTCCGTCATGGTCGTCCAGGCCGACGGTGCCGCCTACGTCCTCGACGCCGCGCCCGACCAGGCGAAGAAGGCTCTGGAGACCATCTCCTCCACCGGCCGTCAGGCCCTCGCCGAGATGCGCCGCCTGCTGGGCGTGCTGCGTACCGGCGAGCACCAGGAGGGCGGTGAGTACGTACCGCAGCCGGACGTCGAGCAGATCGAGGACCTCGTCGAGCAGTGCCGTGGTTCCGGGCTCCCCGTGGACTTCAAGATCGAGGGCACCCCGCGTCAGCTGCCCAGCGGCGTCGAGCTCACCGCGTACCGCATCGTGCAGGAGGCCCTCACGAACACGCGCAAGCACGGCGGCCCCAACGCGGGCGCCAGCGTGCGCCTGGTCTACTTCGACGACGGACTCGGTCTGCTCGTCGAGGACGACGGCAAGGGCGCCCCGCACGAGCTGTACGAAGAGGGCGGCGCCGACGGAGCGGGCCACGGGCTGATCGGCATGCGCGAGCGGGTCGGTATGGTCGGCGGCACCCTGGACGCGGGACCCCGCCCCGGCGGAGGATTCCGCATCAGCGCTCTGCTGCCGCTCAAACCAGCGCATTGACGCCGCCGCACGCCCCTCGTTGACACCTGTCACGCCCCCTGATGACCGCGCCGTACGACCCCGAGCGACCCCGAGGAAACGGAAGAGGACCGATGACGATCCGCGTGATGCTCGTCGACGACCAGGTGCTGCTGCGCACCGGGTTCCGGATGGTGCTCGCAGCCCAGCCGGACATGGACGTCGTCGCGGAGGCGGGGGACGGGGTGGAGGCCCTCCAGGTGCTGCGCTCGACCTCCGTCGACGTCGTCCTGATGGACGTCCGCATGCCGAAGCTCGACGGCGTGGAGACCACCCGCCGCATCTGCTCGGAGCCCGACCCGCCGAAGGTGCTCATCCTGACCACCTTCGACCTCGACGAGTACGCCTTCTCCGGGCTCAAGGCGGGCGCCTCCGGCTTCATGCTCAAGGACGTGCCGCCGGGCGAACTGCTCACCGCGATCCGCTCGGTGCACAGCGGCGACGCCGTCGTCGCCCCCTCGACGACCCGGCGACTGCTCGACCGCTTCGCGCCGATGCTGCCCACCACCGGCAAGGAACCCCAGTACAAGGAGCTGGAGCGGCTCACCGACCGCGAACGCGAGGTGATGGTGCTGGTCGCCCAGGGGCTGTCCAACGGCGAGATCGCGGCCCGCCTGGTCCTGTCCGAGGCCACGGTGAAGACCCACGTGGGCCGCATCCTGACCAAGCTGGGCCTCCGGGACCGGGTGCAGGTGGTGGTCCTCGCCTACGAGACGGGGGTGGTGCGCGCGGGCGGGCAGGGATGAGCCACCGGGGCGTGCCTCGCGGGTGAGGCCGGCCCGGGGTCTCGGTCGGTCCCGCTCGGTCCCGCTCGACGAGGCCGCCGGGCGGATCGCGGTCGACAGCTCAGCGAGGGCCGTACGGCCCCGCAGGACGACGGCCGCCTCCTCGTACCGGTGAGCTCGGACCGGCGGCGTCGCCGACGTGATGCCACCGCCGGGGAGGTGCTGCCCGGGGCATGGGCCTCACCCGGCGCCGTCCCCGGCGGCCGTCTTCGTACCGGGGGCCTCTTCGGCCAGCAGTACCGCGAAGTCCGCCACGGCCGCTCGTACGTCCTCCGCCGTCCAGTCCAGCCCCTCGGCCCGGACGCTCACCTCGGTGCGCGACAGGCCAGGGCCCGCCTCGTCCCAGGGGTGGGCGAACAGCAGCGTCTTCGTCTCCTCGCCCTGCCGCAGGGAGGCCTCCGTGAGGACGTCGACGCCGTACGGCAGCCACACCTGGAAGTCGTTGGTGTGCGGCCGCTCGGGGTGGACCCGCGTCCACGGCAGCCCGGCCGCCTCGAACCCCTCGCGCAGCGCGTCCGCGACCACACGCGCGTGGCCGACGTAGGAGGGCAGCCGGGGCAGCTCCCGCTCCAGCCCGGCGAGCGCCGACAGCGCCGTGGGGAACTGCTGGAACACCGCGCCGCCGTAGCGGTGCCGCCAGACCTTGGCCTCCTCCACGAGCGTTCCCGGGCCGACGAGGGCCGCGCCGCCGTAGCCCTCGAGGGACTTGTAGTACGACACGTAGACGCTGTCGGCCAGGCCCGCGATCTCGTCCAGGGAACGGCCGAAGTGGACGGTGCTCTCCCACAGGCGCGCGCCGTCGAAGTGCACCACCGCGTCACGCTCGCGTGCCGCCGCCACGAGCTCGCCGAGCTCCTCCCAGGTGGGCAGCACGAAACCGGCGTCCCTGAGGGGGAGTTCGAGCATCAGCGCCCCGAAGGGCTCGGGGAAGTCGCGCACCTCGTCGGCGGTCGGCAGCCGCGGCTCGCTGGTGATCCGGACCGGCCGCAGGCCGCTGACCTGGCTGAACGCCTGGCGTTCGTGCACTTCGGGGTGGGCGAGCGCGTGCAGGGCGACCGTGGGGTTCCCGGTGCGGCCCGCCCAGCAGCGCAGGGCCACCTGCTGGGCCATCGTGCCGGTCGGGAAGAAGGCGGCAGCCTCCATGCCGAGCAGGGCGGCCGTCCGCTCCTCCAGCGCCTCGACGACGCCGTTGCCGTACACGTCGGCGTGCTCGTCCAGGTCGTACAGCGTGTGCGCGTCCTCCAGCACCGCCAGGCGCTCCCGGAGCGTGCCCTGGAAACCGGGGCGCGCCAGGACGCGTTCCGCGCTCCGGCGTACGCGCACGCGCCGTGCGAAGCGCTGCTTGAGCCGCTCGCCCTCCGTGAGGTGCTCGCTCTGCCCGGGGCTCTGCTCCGCTGAATCCGTCATGCCCGGATCATGCCTCGCGCCCCCTCGCGAGGGCACCCGCATTTCCCACAGCCTGTGGACAACCGGACGCCCCCGGAACCGATCGCGTTAACATGACGAGAAATCGTCCGGTACCCAGATGCGGACTGGAACGGGAAGGCCGTTGTCGCGTGAGTACAGTCCACCAGCCAGACAGCAAGGACCGCCCCGCGCGGCTCACCGTCGGCGTCGTCGGCGCCGGCCGGGTGGGCCCCGCGCTCGCCGCGTCCCTCCAGCTCGCCGGGCACCGTCCAGTGGCCGTCTCCGGGGTCTCCGACGCCTCCCGGCGGCGGGCCGAGCTGATGCTCCCGGACGTTCCCCTCGTCACTCCCGCGGACGTCCTGCAGAGCGCCGACCTGGTGCTGCTGACCGTCCCCGACGACACCCTGCCCGGGCTGGTCGAGGGCCTCGCCGAGACCGGCGCGGTGCGGCCGGGCCAGCTGCTCGTGCACACCTCCGGGCGGTACGGCACGAAGGTCCTGGACCCCGCCCTGCGCGCCGGCGCGCTGCCCCTCGCCCTGCACCCCGCGATGACCTTCACCGGCACCCCCGTGGACGTCCAGCGCCTCGCGGGCTGCTCCTTCGGCGTCACCGCCCCCGACCAGTTGCGGCTGGCCGCCGAGGCCCTCGTCATCGAGATGGGCGGCGAGCCCGAGTGGATCGACGAGGAGATGCGGCCGCTGTACCACGCGGCCCTCGCTCTCGGCGCCAACCACCTGGTCACCCTGGTCGCCCAGGCCATGGAACTGCTGCGCGCGGCCGGCGTGGAGGCCCCGGACAGGATGCTCGGCCCCCTGCTCGGCGCCGCCCTCGACAACGCCCTGCGCTCCGGCGACGCGGCCCTCACCGGACCCGTCGCGCGCGGTGACGCCGGCACGGTCGCCGCACACATCACGGAGCTGCGCAGACACGCACCCCAGACCGTCTCCGGCTACCTGGCCATGGCCCGCGCGACCGCCGACCGCGCGCTCGCCCACGGACTGCTGAAGCCGGAGCTCGCCGAGGACCTCCTCGGAGTGCTCGCGAGCGGGGCCGACGGCCCCGACGGCATCAACGGCTCCGAGGGAGACGCCCGATGACGACCGCTCTGCTGCGCACCGCCGACGAACTGCACGCACGCACGCGTGCGGGCCGCCGGGCCGTCGTGATGACCATGGGCGCCCTGCACGAGGGCCACGCCACCCTCGTCCGCACCGCGCGCGAGATCGCGGGTCCGGACGGCGAGGTCGTCGTCACCGTCTTCGTGAACCCTCTCCAGTTCGGCGCGGGCGAGGACCTCGACCGCTACCCGCGCACCCTGGAAGCCGACCTCAAGATCGCCGAGGACGCGGGCGCCGACGCCGTCTTCGCGCCCTCAGTCGACGAGGTCTACCCGGGCGGCGAACCCCAGGTCCGCGTCAGCGCGGGCCCGATGGGGGAGCGCCTGGAGGGTGCCTCGCGCCCCGGCCACTTCGACGGCATGCTCACCGTCGTCGCCAAGCTGCTGCACCTCACCCGCCCCGACATCGCCCTCTACGGCCAGAAGGACGCCCAGCAGCTCGCCCTGATCCGCCGGATGACGCGCGACCTGAACTTCGGCGTCGAGATCGTCGGCGTGCCCACCGTGCGCGAGGACGACGGCCTGGCCCTCTCCAGCCGCAACCGCTATCTGAAGCCGCAGGAGCGGCGCACCGCGCTCGCCCTGTCCCGCGCCCTGTTCGCGGGCCGCGACCGGCACGCGGCGCAGGAGGCGCTGCGCGCGCGGGCCCGTGAAGTGCCCGCCACGCACGCGCGTGCCGAGGCCCTGAGCGCCCTCGGCGAGTCCCGCGCGGCCGCCGACACCCACGCGGTCGCCCAGGCGTCCCCGGGCGGCCCCGCGGCCGTCCGCGCGGCCGCCCGCACGGTCCTGGACGACGCCGCCCGCCAGGACCCCCCGCTCGTCCTGGACTACCTCGCGCTCGTCGACCCCCGCGACTTCGGCGAGATCGAGAACGACTTCACCGGCGAGGCCGTCCTCGCCGTCGCCGCCCGGGTGGGGACGACCCGGCTGATCGACAACATCCCGCTGACCTTCGGAGCCGCCTCGTGACCAGCACAGGCATACGCCCGCCCGTCGCCCACCACCACCCTCAAACGAGAGCGCTTCGCGCTCACCTCCACTTGCCTGCGCCCGCCCCCGGGTGGTCCATCGCCGCGGACGTCGTGGTCGTCGGCTCCGGCGTCGCCGGCCTCACCGCGGCCCTGCGCTGCGAGGCCGAGGGCCTCAGTACCGTCGTCGTCACCAAGGCCCGTCTCGACGACGGCTCCACCCGCTGGGCGCAGGGCGGCATCGCCGCGGCCCTCGGCGAGGGCGACACCCCCGAACAGCACCTCGACGACACCCTGGTCGCGGGCGTGGGCCTGTGCGACGAGGAGGCCGTGCGGATCCTCGTCACCGAGGGCCCGGACGCCGTACGCCGCCTGATCGCGACCGGAGCGCACTTCGACGAGTCCGAGGCGGGCGACCTGGAGCTCACCCGCGAGGGCGGCCACCACCGTCGCCGTATCGCCCACGCGGGCGGCGACGCCACCGGCGCCGAGATCTCCCGGGCGCTCGTCGAGGCCGTACGCGCGCGGGGGCTGCGCACGATCGAGAACGCGCTCGTCCTGGACCTGCTGATGGACGCCGACGGCCACACGGCGGGCGTCACCCTGCACGTCATGGGCGAGGGCCAGCACGACGGCGTGGGCGCCGTGCACGCCCCCACGGTCGTCCTCGCGACCGGCGGCATGGGCCAGGTGTTCTCCGCGACCACCAACCCCTCCGTGTCCACCGGCGACGGCGTGGCACTCGCTCTGCGCGCGGGCGCCGAGGTCAGCGACCTGGAGTTCGTGCAGTTCCACCCCACCGTGCTGTTCCTGGGCCCGGACGCGGAGGGCCAGCAGCCCCTTGTCTCCGAGGCCGTGCGCGGCGAAGGCGCCCACCTGGTCGACGCCGACGGCGTGCGCTTCATGGTCGGACAGCACGAACTGGCCGAACTCGCGCCGAGGGACATCGTCGCCAAGGGCATCACGCGCCGCATGCAGGAGAAGGACGCCGAGCACATGTTCCTCGACGCCCGGCACTTCGGCGCCGACATGTGGGAGCACCGCTTCCCGACGATCCTCGCCGCCTGCCGCGCCCACGGCATCGACCCGGTCACCGAGCCCATCCCGATCGCACCGGCCGCCCACTACGCCTCCGGAGGCGTCCGCACCGACTCCCGGGGCCGTACGACCGTCCCCGGCCTGTACGCCTGCGGTGAGGTGGCCTGCACGGGCGTGCACGGCGCGAACCGGCTCGCCTCCAACTCCCTCCTGGAGGGCCTGGTCTACGCCGAGCGCATCGCCGCCGACATCATGGCGAGCCACGCGGGCGACGGCCTCCACGCGCGCGTGCCCGCACCCGTCGAGCACCCCGAACACCCCGCGAAGCCCGCCCACCCCCTGCTCGCACCGGAGGCCCGGTTCGCGATCCAGCGGACCATGACCCTGGGCGCGGGCGTGTTGCGCTCCGCCCGGTCCCTGGCCGGCGCGGCGGACACCCTGCACCAACTGCACGCCGACGCCCGCGACGCCCTCGAGGAGAACGGCAAGACGGCCGAACCCGGCGTCGACACCTGGGAGGCCACCAACCTCCTGTGCGTGGCCCGCGTCCTGGTGGCCGCGGCCCGGCTGCGCGAGGAGACGCGTGGCTGCCACTGGCGCGAGGACGCGCCCGACCGGGACGACACGGCGTGGCGGCGCCACATCGTCGTACGACTGAATCCCGACCGGACCCTCGCCGTACACACCACCGATACCGCAGACTTCCCCCCGACCCGGCAGCCCCTTCAGGAGCAGTGACAGTAGTGAGCACCGACGACCTTCCCCTCGCCTCCTCCGGAGGCTGCGGCGACGGCTGTGCCTGCGGCGCGGACGGCGACGCGGAGTACCTGGAGTGCGGGCTCGACCCCGCGCTCGCGCAACTCCTCGCCGACGCCGGGCTCGACCCGGTGGAGGTCGAGGACATCGCCAACGTCGCGATCCAGGAGGACCTCGACCACGGCGTGGACGTGACGACCGTCGCGACCATCTCCGAGGACGCCGTCGCCACCGCCGACTTCGTCGCGCGGGAGGCGGGCGTCGTGGCCGGCCTCAGGGTCGCCGAGGCGGTCGTCTCGGTGGTCTGCGAGGCCGAGTTCGAGGTCGAGCGGCACGTGGAGGACGGCGACCGGGTGGCGGCCGGGCAGAAGCTCCTGTCGGTCACCACGCGCACGCGCGACCTGCTCACCGCCGAGCGCAGCGCACTGAACCTGCTGTGCAGGCTCTCGGGCATCGCGACCGCCACGCGCGCGTGGGCGGACGCACTGGAGGGCACCAAGGCACGCGTGCGTGACACGCGGAAGACGACTCCGGGACTCAGGTCTCTGGAGAAGTTCGCGGTGCGCTGCGGGGGCGGGGTCAACCACCGGATGTCGCTGTCCGATGCGGCGCTGGTCAAGGACAACCACGTGGTCGCCGCCGGTGGCGTCGCCCAGGCCTTCAAGGCTGTCCGGGAGGCATTCCCGGACGTGCCGATCGAGGTCGAGGTCGACAACCTGTACCAGCTGAAGGACGTCGTGGACGCGGGCGCCGACTTGATCCTGCTGGACAACTTCACGCCGGGCGAGTGCGAGGCGGCCGTCGCGCTCGTGCGCGGCCAAGCCGTGCTGGAGGCCTCCGGACGGCTGACGCTGGCCACCGCGCGCGCGTACGCCGACACGGGCGTCGACTACCTCGCCGTGGGGGCGCTCACCCACTCCTCGCCGATCCTCGACATCGGCCTCGATCTGCGCGCGGCGGAGTAGCCGCGATGCTCCTCACGATCGACGTGGGCAACACCCACACCGTTCTCGGGCTGTTCGACGGCGAGGACATCGTCGAGCACTGGCGGATCTCCACGGACGCGCGCCGCACGGCCGACGAACTGGCGGTGCTGCTCCAGGGGCTCATGGGCATGCACCCGCTCCTCGGGGACGAGCTGGGCGACGGCATCGACGGGATCGCGATCTGCGCGACCGTCCCGTCCGTGCTGCACGAGCTGCGTGAGGTGACGCGGCGGTACTACGGCGACGTGCCGGCCGTGCTCGTCGAGCCCGGCGTGAAGACGGGGGTGCCGATCCTCACCGACAACCCCAAGGAGGTCGGCGCGGACCGGATCATCAACGCGGTGGCGGCCGTCGAGCTGTTCGGCGGCCCGGCGATCGTCGTGGACTTCGGTACGGCCACGACGTTCGACGCGGTGTCCGCGCGCGGGGAGTACGTCGGCGGGGTCATCGCGCCCGGCATCGAGATCTCCGTGGAGGCCCTCGGGGTGAAGGGGGCCCAGCTGCGGAAGATCGAGGTGGCCCGGCCGCGGAGCGTGATCGGGAAGAACACGGTCGAGGCCATGCAGTCCGGCATCGTGTACGGCTTCGCGGGCCAGGTCGACGGGGTCGTCGGCCGGATGGCCCGGGAACTCGCGGACGATCCCGAGGAGGTGACGGTGATCGCCACGGGCGGGCTGGCGCCGATGGTGCTGGGGGAGTCGTCGGTGATCGACGAGCACGAGCCGTGGCTGACGCTGGTGGGGCTGCGGCTGGTGTACGAGCGGAACGTGTCGCGGATGTGATGCGCGGGTCGGACCGGCGTGGGATGTCTCCCGCCCCCGCCGCCCCTTCCCGTCCCTGGGGGCTGTGCCCCCGGACGGGCTGAAGACGCGCGCCACACCCGTCCCTTATGGCGAATTTGTCTGATTAGCGCGTATTGTCGCCGCATGCCCACGCCATACGGATCCCGCGGCGGCATGGCGTTCGGCGTGGAGGAGCTGCGTGTGCTCCGCCGCGCTCTCGCCCTCGCCCTTCACCCCGCCCCCGCCTCGGCCGAGGACATCAAGGACTGCCATCGCCTCGCCGAGTCCTTCGACGAGGCGGTGCGTGAGGGTGCCCGGCTGCGCACCTTCCTGGTGGCCGACCTCGCCCGGTACCGCGCCGCGCTGCCCGGCACCGCCGCCGGCTATCTCGCACTCCTGGAGGAGGCGCTGGGTGCCGGTTACCTGCCCGGCCCCGACGATCTCGCCGGTCTCCGGGCGCTGCGCGGCAACCCCGTCGCGGCGGCGCTGCTGAACCGCTGCCAGGTGCTGGCGGAACGGGACGTACGGGCCCGGCTCGCGGGCGCCACGGCCGACCGGCGGGCGCCGCTGGCCCCGGTGGTCCCGGCTTCCCGCACGCGCCTCCTGGCGCTGCCCGGCGGCCTCTCCGGAGGTTTTTCGGGAGTCACCCGGGGTGCCCCGGCGGAGCAGGACGCCAAGGAGCCGGCGAAGAGTCCGGCCAAGCCCCCCGCGCGGCCCGCGGAGAAGCCCGCTCCCGCGGCGCCCAGGCCCTCCCGCCCCATTCCCACCCCGGGCGAGGTCTTCCCCCGCCGCAGGCCCGCCCCGCCGCCGGCGAACCCGCCGCAGCAGCTGGCCGCGGGCTGAACCGCCCTTGGCCGCACCCCGCCCGGGATGTCCCTCCGCCCGTGGCTACTCTGGACGCATGGACTATGTCTCCGCGCTCGTGCCCCCGGTCGTGATGGCCGTCTTCTTCATCGGTGTGATCCGGGTGATCGTGAAGACCCAGGGCGGGGCCAACAAGGCCAAGGAGGACGCGGTGGTCGACGCCGCGCTCGCCCGCGCGGAGGCGGCCAGGCAGGCCTCCGGCTCCGACGCCTGAACCCCGGCGGCGTACGACTCCCCGAGCCTCGCGCTTTCCGAGTCGTACGCCCTTTTTGTTGCTGTTTGGCGTTGAAAGGCACGTCCGTCACGCCGATAGCCGGATCTCCCACTATTGTGCTGAGCTGTGCCTCGCCCATTGGGAGAACTCGAAGACGCGGTCATGACGCGGGTGTGGAAGTGGAACCGCCCGGTCACGGTTCGAGAAGTCCTGGAAGACCTTCGGCAGGAACGGTCCATCGCGTACACCACCGTGATGACCGTTTTGGACAATCTCCATCAGAAGGGCTGGGTGCGCCGTGAGGCGGAAGGCCGGGCCTATCGATATGAGGCGGTCTCCACACGGGCCGCCTACGCCGCCGCACTGATGAACGACGCCTGGTCGCAGAGCGACAACCCGGCCGCCGCTCTCGTCGCCTTCTTCGGGATGATGAGTGAGGAACAGCGGCACGCACTCCAGGACGCCGTACGCATCGTCGAGGGACCGTCGATGGAGAACCCCGACTCGGCAACGCGGGGCGGCGGGCGATAGCGTCCGCTCATGTCCGCGAAGAGCCCCTCGTCCGAGAACCCCGAAGTCACCGCAAAAGCCATCACCGTGCGGCGGGCCCGTACCAGCGATGTCGCCGGCATCCGTGGTCTCCTCGACACCTACGTCCGTGACCGCATCCTGCTCGACAAAGCGACGGTGACGCTTTACGAGGACCTCCAGGAGTTCTGGGTCGCCGAGCGCGACGACAACGCCGAGCTGGTCGGCTTCGGCGCCCTGCACGTGATGTGGGAAGACCTCGCGGAAGTGCGCAGTCTCGCGGTGAAGCCGGGCCTGAGGGGCGCCGGTGTGGGCCATCAGTTGCTGGAGAAGTTGTTGCAGACAGCGCGCTGGCTCGGTGTTCGCCGCGTTTTCTGCCTCACCTTCGAAGTGGACTTCTTCGGCAAGCACGGCTTCGTCGAGATCGGTGAGACACCCGTCGACACCGATGTCTACGCGGAGCTGCTGCGTTCCTATGACGAAGGCGTGGCGGAGTTCCTCGGTCTCGAACGAGTGAAACCGAACACCTTGGGCAACAGCCGGATGCTTCTGCATCTGTGATCGCCGGGGATTCGGGCGCTCAGCCCTGCCCAGGTTCCCTATGTCCGAAACGCGCATGTTTCCGGACGAGGAGACCACTGTCGGTCTCTCCCAGGGGTTTGTGTTTTTCCGGCAAAAGCGGTTTGCTTTCCGACGTACTGCAGTACTGCATATAACAGGGGACGGCGAAACGGCGAACGCCGCAGACCCCGGCCCTCACGTATTGGATGAAAGGAAATCCGGTGGCACAGAAGGTTCAGGTCCTTCTTGTCGATGACCTCGACGGCGGCGAGGCGGACGAGACCGTCACGTTCGCGTTGGACGGCAAGACGTACGAGATCGATCTCACGACAGCCAATGCGGACAAGCTCCGTGGCCTTCTCGACCCGTACGTGAAGGGCGGTCGCCGTACCGGAGGCCGTGCCGCGGGCGGGCGCGGAAAGGCGCGAGTCGCTTCCGGTGGCAGCCAGGACACCGCGCAGATTCGCGCGTGGGCCAAGGAGAACGGCTACGAGGTCAATGACCGCGGCCGTGTTCCGGCGACCATTCGCGAGGCTTACGAGAAGTCCAACGCCTGATTTAAAGGTCCACGGGGGCCAGGGCCTGCGAAGGTTTATGGCCGCGCACGCCGCCGCAGCAGCCGTAGTCGGTGGCATTGTGTGGCCACCGTGTCCACGACGCGCACCAGATCGGGGGCGCACCCACCGCCCCCCAGCGCCGACACCGTCGGCAGCGAGGCCTCGACCTCGCACCCGGGCTCGGGGGGCCGCAGCCATACGGCGGCCCCCTGCGGGGCGCCCGGGCGGCCCAGGACGAGAGGCCGCCGCGTCCCTTCCTCCCGGCCCGCTTCCGCAGCCGGCGACCCGTCGACGAGCCCCGCCCCGGCCCCGCGCTCCGGCGGCAGCGGCGCCTCCAGCTCGCCGCCCGCACCGATCGCCCGCAGATCGAGCGCCAGCGTGCCCCACTCCAGCCAGTCCAGCAGCCCCGGCAACTCCTCCGCGCTGCCCGCGGCCACCAGGAGTTCCACCCGGTCGCCCCGCAGCGCCACCGGAGAACCCCCGGTGAGATGGCGCAGGGCCGCCCGCCCCGCCTCGGCCGGGACGTCCAGGACGTCGAAGCGCAGGCCCAGGCGAAGTCGTAGGGGAGATTCCTGGGTGCTCGCGGGCACTGTCGGCCAGCCCAGCACGTTCTCGTACCAGCGGCGCACCGGATCGCCGCCGGAGGCGGTCGCGTCGAGCGGCCGTCGAGGGAGCGGAAGCGCGGTGAGATCCGCGGCGGACGGAGGGAGGCTGCCGACCATGACAAGTGCAACCGTCGGAGAAGCGTGCGAGTTACGCTGGGTGTAACGGCGTGTGCGAAGAGTGTCCAAAAAAGGGGCGCACGGAGGTGCCGGACGGCGCGAGGTTGTTCGCCCATAGCGGAGGGACGGGGGGCGTGCGGCATGGAGTGTCAGTCCGTGCGGGTAAGACATCCCTAGTGGGAGGGGGCGACACGCAGGAAAGGCCGTCTCACGTTCGCCATCGGCGTACTGGCGAGTGGGGTAACTGCCTGGCCTGCGGGAACATCGTCTCGCACCATCGGGTTGGAGCAGATGTCGGCGTTCGGGGTCAGGAGGCCAAGGACGGTGTCGGCAGTTGGAATGAGCGGTCCCCGCTTGCGGGACTAAGCTGCGGAAGGACAGGGAGGGGAAGTTCCCCCCACTGCCTGACCGCTCTGAGGAGCGATTAACGATGTTCGAGAGGTTCACCGACCGCGCGCGGCGGGTTGTCGTCCTGGCTCAGGAAGAAGCCCGGATGCTCAACCACAACTACATCGGCACCGAGCACATCCTCCTGGGCCTGATCCACGAGGGTGAGGGTGTCGCCGCCAAGGCCCTTGAGAGCCTCGGGATTTCGCTCGAGGCGGTCCGCCAGCAGGTGGAGGAGATCATCGGGCAGGGGCAGCAGGCCCCGTCCGGGCACATCCCCTTCACCCCCCGTGCCAAGAAGGTCCTGGAGCTGTCGCTCCGCGAGGCCCTTCAGCTGGGCCACAACTACATCGGCACGGAACACATCCTGCTCGGCCTGATCCGCGAGGGCGAGGGCGTCGCCGCCCAGGTCCTCGTCAAGCTGGGCGCAGACCTCAACCGGGTGCGGCAGCAGGTCATCCAGCTGCTCTCCGGTTACCAGGGCAAGGAGACCGCCGGCGCCAGTGGCGGTCCTGCCGAGGGCACCCCCTCGACGTCCCTGGTCCTCGACCAGTTCGGCCGGAACCTCACCCAGGCCGCTCGTGAGTCCAAGCTCGACCCGGTCATCGGGCGCGAGAAGGAGATCGAGCGGGTCATGCAGGTGCTGTCCCGCCGCACCAAGAACAACCCGGTCCTGATCGGTGAGCCCGGCGTCGGCAAGACCGCCGTCGTCGAGGGCCTCGCCCAGGCCATCGTCAAGGGCGAGGTGCCCGAGACCCTCAAGGACAAGCACCTCTACACCCTGGACCTCGGCGCGCTGGTCGCCGGCTCCCGCTACCGCGGTGACTTCGAGGAGCGCCTGAAGAAGGTCCTCAAGGAGATCCGCACCCGCGGCGACATCATCCTGTTCATCGACGAGCTGCACACGCTCGTCGGCGCGGGTGCCGCCGAGGGCGCCATCGACGCCGCTTCGATCCTGAAGCCGATGCTGGCCCGCGGTGAGCTGCAGACCATCGGTGCGACCACGCTGGACGAGTACCGCAAGCACCTGGAGAAGGACGCGGCCCTCGAGCGCCGCTTCCAGCCCATCCAGGTCGCGGAGCCGTCGCTGCCGCACACGATCGAGATCCTCAAGGGTCTGCGCGACCGGTACGAGGCCCACCACCGCGTCTCCATCACCGACGAGGCGCTGGTCCAGGCCGCCACCCTGGCCGACCGGTACATCTCGGACCGCTTCCTGCCGGACAAGGCGATCGACCTGATCGACGAGGCCGGTTCCCGGATGCGCATCCGCCGGATGACCGCGCCGCCGGACCTGCGCGAGTTCGACGAGAAGATCGCGGGCGTGCGCCGCGACAAGGAGTCCGCGATCGACTCGCAGGACTTCGAGAAGGCCGCCTCCCTCCGCGACAAGGAGAAGCAGCTCCTGGCCGCCAAGGCCAAGCGGGAGAAGGAGTGGAAGGCCGGCGACATGGACGTCGTCGCCGAGGTGGACGGCGAGCTGATCGCCGAGGTCCTCGCGACCGCCACCGGCATCCCGGTCTTCAAGCTGACCGAGGAGGAGTCCTCGCGTCTGCTGCGCATGGAGGACGAGCTCCACAAGCGGGTCATCGGCCAGACCGACGCCGTCAAGGCGCTGTCGAAGGCGATCCGTCGTACGCGTGCGGGCCTCAAGGACCCGAAGCGTCCCGGTGGTTCGTTCATCTTCGCCGGCCCGTCCGGTGTCGGTAAGACCGAGCTGTCCAAGGCGCTCGCCGAGTTCCTCTTCGGTGACGAGGACGCGCTGATCTCCCTCGACATGTCGGAGTTCAGCGAGAAGCACACGGTGTCGCGGCTCTTCGGTTCGCCCCCCGGATACGTGGGCTACGAAGAGGGCGGCCAGCTGACCGAGAAGGTGCGGCGCAAGCCGTTCTCGGTGGTTCTCTTCGACGAGGTCGAGAAGGCCCACCCGGACATCTTCAACTCGCTGCTGCAGATCCTGGAGGACGGTCGTCTGACCGACTCCCAGGGCCGGGTCGTGGACTTCAAGAACACGGTCATCATCATGACGACCAACCTCGGCACCCGGGACATCTCCAAGGGCTTCAACCTGGGCTTCGCGGCCTCCGGTGACAAGAAGTCCAACTACGAGCGCATGAAGAACAAGGTCTCGGACGAGCTCAAGCAGCACTTCCGTCCCGAGTTCCTCAACCGCGTCGACGACGTGGTCGTCTTCCCGCAGCTGACGCAGGCGGACATCCTCCAGATCGTCGACCTGATGATCGCCAAGGTGGACGAGCGCCTCAAGGACCGGGACATGGGCATCGAGCTCTCCCAGTCCGCCAAGGAGCTGCTGTCCACGAAGGGTTACGACCAGGTGCTGGGTGCGCGTCCGCTGCGTCGCACCATCCAGCGTGAGGTCGAGGACACGCTGTCGGAGAAGATCCTCTTCGGCGAGCTGCGTCCCGGTCACATCGTGGTCGTCGACACGGAGGGCGAGGGTGAGGCCAAGACCTTCACCTTCCGCGGCGAGGAGAAGTCGGCGCTGCCGGACGTTCCGCCGATCGAGCAGGCGGCCGGCGGAGCCGGGCCGAATCTGAGCAAGGACGCCTAACCCTTCGGGGAGACGTCGAGTGAGGGGCCGGTGCTTTTCGGAGCACCGGCCCCTTTCGCTGTCTCAGGACCGGACCACGTCGACGACGGCGCCGGGGAAGACGTCGGCGTACCGGATGGCGGGGAAGTCCCGGGAGCGGGCGGCCTGAAGGGTGACCCGGCGCAGCCCCGGCAGCCGGGCGGCCAGGACGGAGAGATCCTCCGCGCCGTGCATGGCGGGGATGTGCAGGGACTCGATCTCCGGCAGTTCGGGCATGGCCTCGATGGCGTCCGGGTGGTCCGTGACGAACCGGCCGTTGACGTGGAGATCCCTCAGATGCGGGAGGGCGGCGACGGAGCGCCAGTCGGCGGCGGTCAGGGTGGCCGACAGCGGGCCGAGGCTGAGTGCGGTGAGCCCGGCCCAGTGCTCCAGTCCGCGCAGACCGGTGCGGTTCGTGGTGCTGCGGCCCAGGAAGAGGTACTCCAGCGCCGAGTCGACCGGCAGGACGTCGGTGAGGCTGTCGCAGCGCAGGTCCTGGGTCAGGGAGAGCCGCCGGAGCGAGCGCATCGACCGCAGGCCGGAGGGATCGGCGACCTGCTGGAGCGTGAGCTCGGAGAGGGAGAGCAGGTCGAGGTTCTCCAGGCCGTGGGCCGCCGGGCAGCCCGTCAGCCACAGGCCGCGAAGGGACATGAACGGCAGGAGCATGGTCAGGTCGGTCACCCGCATGTTCTTGCGCAGTTCGAGGACGGAGACGTCATCGGCCCTCCGGACGGCCGTCAGGATGTCCTCCACGGGATGGTCCCCGTGAAAGGCCAGGCCACGCCAGGGACGCATCCGGGCCAGGGCCGCCCGCTGCTCGGCCGACTCACAGACGGCGATGAGGTTCCGCCGGTCCAGGTGGTCCAGTACCTCCGCCGCGTACTCCTCGGTGTCGAAACGACCCCAGGTGCCGGAGAGTTGCCGCCTCACGTCGAGGTCCGGGTGCGACCGGAACCGGCGCAGCACTCCGAGCGCCCCCTCCGGTTCCTCCGAACCGAGCAGGGACGCGGTGATCGTGACGCCCAGTGCCTCCTCGTCCGTCAGGCCCTCGGGTCCGGGCAGCAGCTCCACGACCAGCGGTCCCGCGTCGGCCAGCGCTCTCGCGTGCGTCTTCGACCGTGGCGGAATGAGCGCCCCCGCTCGTCTCTCCACCGCCGCCCGCACCTCCGGATCCACCGCCACCGCGTGCTCCAGACAGGCCAGCGCCAGCAGGGTCAGCCGCGCGTTGTCCCGGCCGAGCAGCTTCCGTAGCAGAAAGGCTCGTTCCCGAGGTCTGGCGTAGGCCACCGCCATGCGGATCACGTCCTCCCACTGCGTGTTGTCCGCGTGGCTGATCAGGACGTCGAGGTGCCCCTCCTCGACGGCGTACCGGGCGCCCAGGCAGTCCTGGAAGGTGCGGTGGACGAAGTCGACGACGCCGTCGGAGGGGTGGCGGACGAGGCCGCTGCGCAGCACGAGGGAGCGCATGACGGAGGGCGCGTCGGCCGTCCCGCCGATCGCCGGCAGGCACCGCTCCACGATGCCCTCGGCCGTCTCGGCGTCCATCTCGGTGCGGCCGCTCAACACCAGTGCGTAGGCGAGGCGCTGGAGCAGCTCCAGCTGGGCTTCCTCACCCAGCTCCACCTCGTCTGCCGCGCCCAGCCCCCGCTCCCGGTCCCGTCGCGTGAGCAGCATCGTCAGGGCGGCGTCGTACAACTCCTTGCGGCCGGTGGGGAGGTAGCCCCGCCGCTCCCGGTGCAGGGCGCAGATCAGGCCGCACATGAGGGGGTTGGTGGCGAGGCGGGCGAGGTCGCGTTTGGTGCGCAGGGAGTCCAGGAGCGGGGCCTCGTACGCCGGGGCCCGGGCCGCCGTGTGCCAGCGGTGGACGAAGGTCGCGATCTCGGTGCGGCGCATCGGGACCAGGAGCAGTTCGTGGAAGCTCTCCTGCGCCAGCCAGTCGGGGCGTACGGCGGTGGGACGGGAGGTCAGGAGCCAGCGGTTGCCCGGGAAGGCCTGGATGAGGGAGCGGAGCCAGTCGCGTGTGCGGTTGCGGTCGGCGGCGGGGATCTCGTCGAGGCCGTCGACGAGGATGAGACCGCGGCGGGCCGTCAGGACGCGCTCCGCCCAGCCCTCGGGCGGGGTGAGCGGGCAGCTCACCGCCTTCAGGAAGTCCTCCGGGGACGGGAGCGCGCCCGCGCGGATCAACGTACGCAGGGGGAGGACGTACGGGACACCGCTGCCGTCCTGGGTCGCCGTGACCGCCAGCCACTGCACCAGCGTCGTCTTGCCGGAGCCCGCGTCGCCGCGCAGCAGGATCCGGTCGTGGAGGAACAGGGCTTCCTCGGCGGGGAGTTGGACGGGGAGCGCGGTGGTACGCGGGTGCTCCTCCGGGAGTTCCTCCGCCGTCGTCGCCTCCAGGCTGAGGTAGGCGACCTCCAGGGGCCAGCGGTCCGGGGAGTCGTGCAGGTCGACGCCGTAGATGGTGATGTGGTTGTGGCGGTCGGCCACGTAGGGCAGGTAGCGGCGTTCGAAGGAGCGGTCCTGGGCGCCGGGGCGCGGGCTGCGGACGATCAACTCGTCGATCTTCGCGATGAGTTCGGCCTGCGTCCGGGTCTGCTCCACGAGGGTGCGGGCCACAAAGGTGGAACGGCGGGTGAAGAACTCCAGGATCTGCAGGCACGCCCACTCGGTCGCGGAGTCGAGGAAGTGGCAGGCGTCGGCCGAGAGTCCGTCGGGCTCGGGGGCCTCGTGGTGCAGCTTCCTGGCCAGTTCGCGATGGCCGAGGCGTACGGCCTGCACGTCGTCCATGTCCAGGTCGCCGAGGGCGAGGAGGCGGCGGGCCAGGGCGTCGGCGACGGCGGTCTGCTCACCGGTCCGGAACGGCGGTTCGCCGGGTGAGTCGACCGCCTGCCGGACCAGGTGGTCCGCGAGTTTGTGCACGTCCTTCTCGCCGAGGGTGTGCTTCTCGCCCCGGAAGGACACCAGGTCCTTCAGCCGGACGGGCTTGTCGACCAGGCCGGCGCCCGGGCCGTCCGGCCGGAACAGTCTCTTCACCAGCTGGCCCACCACGGCCGACGCCAGCTTGCTGCCCAGTACCGCGGGCTCCATCCGCCACCCCCGTGCATCGCGTGAACGGATGGAGCCTAACGGGCCGTTACGACAACTGGCCGTCGTAGTCCGGGAGCTTGAACGTCTTCTCGGCGTGGCCTCCCGACAGGTCGGTGGCGCTGTTGCCGATGTTCGCGATGATCGTGTAGCCCTTGTTCTCGATGGCGACGCGCTGTGCGGTCTTGTAGGCGGCGACGTCCTTGAACAGGTCGATGAAGTTGCGGACGTAGAGACCGCTGACCTGGTAGCCGACCTGCTTGAGGTTGTAGTTGGTCGCGGAGCCGATGATGTCGGGGCGGGCGGTCACGAAGAACAGGGACACCCCGTGCTCCTGGGCGTACTTCGCGACGTTCAGAACGGGCTTGTTGGCCGGCGAGGGGTAACTGAAGCCGAAGTCCGACTCCAGGGCGGTGTTGTCGATGTCGAGGACGATCGCCTGCTTCTCGCCTGAACCGGCGGCGGGGATACGGGACTTCAGGTAGGGGAGGGCCTGGTCCATCACGGCCTGGCAGTCGGTCTGCCAGGTGGCGTAGTCGACGGCCGCGGCGGCCGCGTTGGTCGTGGCGGTGGTGCTCGTCGCGGTTGTCGCGGCGTCCGCCGGGGCCGCCAGGGCGATCAGGGCGGCAGCGGAGACGGTGCTGACGACGATGCGGCGCGCCCAGGGGCGTCTGCTTGTCATGTTCGTGGGGGTCCTCTCACGTCCGATGCGGGGTGTCAGGTGCATGTTCGGGGACGAGGGTGGCGCGAGAGGAACCGTAGGGTTACTGGTTGGTAGGTCGCTAGAGGTGTGCGTCACAAAGCTTGGTCAGGGCGTCGGGGGTGCCGGTGATGTGCCGCACAGGCGATTTGTCCATTACTAGACGGAATAGTGGCGGAATTTAAGAAGGAATACGGACTTCTCGCCCGAAATGGTCGGGACTATTACTATGGTCCGTCGTAGATTGCCGGTTTTGGGCTATGCGGTGCTCGGGGGTACCAAGGGAGACCCATCCGGCAGCCGTCGTGCGCCGGGTGGTTTCCTGTCCCCGGCTCCATGAGGTTCTGATGTTCCTGCGTGTCTTCCGCCGCTCTTCCCGTACGTCCCTGCCGCGCACCCGGGTGGCCGTCGTGGCCGCCTCCGTGGGGGTGTCGGTGGTGCTGGGGGCCTCGGTCGCCTCGGCCGCGCCCGCCTCCGCCTCCTGGGTCGACCCGGTGAAGAAGTACACGCTCAGCGCGAGCTTCGCGCAGGCCGGCGGCATGTGGCAGTCCACCCACAGCGGGCAGGACTTCGCCGTGCCGAGCGGGACGAAGGTCGTCGCCGCGCACGGCGGCACCGTCGTCAAGGCGGGCCCGGGCGGCGCCGGCGACGGGGCCGCGTACGGCAACGCCATCGTGATCAAGCACGGCAGCGGGAGGTACTCGCAGTACGCCCACCTCTCCCGGATCAGCGTCAAGGTCGGCCAGGTCGTCAGGACCGGGCAGCGCATCGCCCTGTCCGGCAACACCGGTAACTCCAGCGGCCCGCACCTGCACTTCGAGATCCGTACGACCGCGAACTACGGCTCGGCCATAGACCCGGTCGCCTTCCTGCGGGCCAAGGGCGTCCGCGTCTGAGGCGTGGGCGTCCGAGGTGCTGGATGTCGGAGGGGGCGGCGTCCGAGGTGTCGGATGTCTGAGGCGTGGGCGTCCGAGGTGTCGGATGTCGGAGGGGGCGGCGTCCGAGGTGCTGGATGTCTGAGGCGTCGAGCGTCCGAGGTGCCGGTCGTTCGCGCCCGGCGGGCGGCTAGGCCTTCGCGCTGCCCATGTGGGCCTGGGTGACCAGGTCCATCGCCACTTCGAGGACCGCTTTGCGCTTGGCCTCCGGGTCGGCTTCGAGGTCCTGGAGGACGAACATCCCGGCGTGCAGGGTGAACATCGCGCTGACGCAGCGGACCTGGTCGACGAGGTCCGCCTCCGGATCGACGAGGATCTCGCGCAGTCCCTGCATGCGCTCCTTGAAGGTCTCACCGATGCGCAGTTCCCGGACCGTCGCCTGGTTCTCCTGCATGAAGCGGAACAGTGGCGCCGCACCGGCCAGCGTCTCGCTGTAGCGCCGGATGATCTCCTGTTTGGTCTGCAGGGTGTGCGGCTGTTTCCCGCCCCACTCGATCAGGTCGAGGATCGGCTGCGTCAGGTCGGCGAAGAGGCTGACGAGGATCTCTTCCTTGGTCTTGAAGTGGTAGTAGAGCGCGGCCTTGGTGACGTCCAGGCGCTCGGCGATCTCCCGCAGGGACGTCTTCTCGTACCCCTGCTCGGCGAAGAGTTCGATGGCCACGTCCTGGATGCGCTGGCGCGTGTTGCCGCGGCGCTGCTGCTTCGTGCGGTCCATCGTGCCGCCCATCCTCGTGCCTCTCGGCTTTCCGTAAAACTTACTTGACGCCCGGCTAGTTGGGCGTCTACCTTCCCCAGTGTAGACAACTAGCCGGGCGGCAAGTAAGTGCCCCGGCGAGGGAAGTACCGCAGCACCTCAGGGGAGTGGGAACGATGGCGGACACACAGACGGTCGAGACGGAACCGGACAAGCCACAGCGGAGCGTGCGGGTCGTCCTGCTCGCGCTGATGATCACCATGATGCTCGCGATGCTCGACAACATGATCGTGGGCACCGCGATGCCGACGATCGTGGGGGAGCTCGGCGGACTCGAACACCTCGCGTGGGTCGTGACGGCGTACACGCTGGCCACCGCGGCCTCGACCCCGATCTGGGGCAAGCTCGGCGACATGTACGGCCGCAAGGCCACCTTCATGACCTCGATCGTGATCTTCCTGATCGGGTCCGCGCTCAGCGGCATGGCCCAGGACATGGGCCAGCTCATCGGTTTCCGGGCCGTGCAGGGCCTCGGCGCCGGCGGTCTGATGGTCGGCGTCATGGCCATCATCGGCGACCTGATCCCGCCGCGGGAGCGCGGCAAGTACCAGGGCATGATGGCCGGCGTCATGGCGCTCGCGATGATCGGCGGCCCGCTGGTCGGCGGCACGATCACCGACAACTGGGGCTGGCGCTGGTCCTTCTACATCAACCTGCCGCTCGGCGTGGTCGCGCTCGGTCTGATCAGCGTCGTACTGCACCTGCCGAAGAAGCGGGCCAAGGCCGGTATCGACTACCTCGGTGTCGTGCTGCTGACCGTCGGCATCACCTCCATCGTGCTTGTCACCACCTGGGGCGGCACGCAGTACGCCTGGTCGTCCGCGCGGATCATGGAGCTGATCGGGATCGGCGTCGCCTCGCTGATCGGGTTCGTGTTCTGGCAGACCAAGGCGGCCGAGCCGATCGTGCCGCTGCACATCTTCCGCAGCCGCAACTTCACCCTGATGTCGATCATCGGCTTCATCACCGGCTTCGTGATGTTCGGCGCGACCCTCTTCCTGCCGCTGTACCAGCAGTCGGTGCAGGGCGCGTCCGCGACCAACTCCGGGCTGCTGCTCCTGCCGATGCTCGGCGCGATGCTGGTGACCTCGATGGTCGCGGGCCGGGTCACCACCAACACCGGCCGGTACTACGTCTTCCCGGTCGTCGGCAGCGTCCTGATGGTCATCGGCCTGTACCTGCTGTCCACGATGGACACGGGGACCACGCGGTTCACCTCCGGCGTGTTCATGGCCGTCGTCGGTCTCGGCATGGGCTGCCTGATGCAGATCACCATGCTGGTCGCGCAGAACAGCGTGGAGATGAAGGACATGGGCGTCGCGTCCTCGTCCACCACCCTGTTCCGTACGCTCGGGTCCTCCTTCGGCGTCGCCATCATGGGCGCGCTCTTCAACAATCGGGTCCAGGACGTCATGACCGAGCGGGCCGGGGCGCTGGGCTCCAAGGTGACCGAGCAGTCCGCGCAGCTCGACGCGGCGAGCCTCGCGAAGCTGCCGGCGGCGGCGCGGGAGGCGTACCAGTACGCGGTGTCGTCGGGCACGCACTCGGCGTTCCTGCTCGGTTCGATCGTCGCCGTGCTCGCGCTGGTGGCGGCCGTGTTCGTCAAGGAGGTGCCGCTGAAGGGGGCGGGACCGCAGACGTCCGCCGACGAGGCGGCGCCGGCTCCCCTGGTCGAGGTCTGAGCCGGCCCTGAACCGAAGGCCCCCGGTCGGTGTCCGCCCCGGGGGCCTTCTTCATGCCCGGCCGAAGGTCCGTCGGCCCGGAGGATCTTGTCCTCGGCAGCCGGACCGCCGTTGTCAGTGCCGCGTGCCACCATCGGCCCTATGGACAAGGTGCGGCAGCTGCGGCTCGCCAAGGACGCCATGGACCGGGACTGGGCCGATCCAGGACTCGACCTGGGCGCTGTCGCCGCGCATGCCGGGTACTCGCGGTACCACTTCCTCCGGGCCTTCAGGGAGGCGTACGGCGAGACGCCCGGGCAGTACCTCACGCACCGGCGGATCGAGCGGGCCGAGGAGATGCTGCGGGGGGCCGATCTGAGCGTGACGGAGATCTGCAACCTGGTCGGGTTCAGCAGTCTCGGCACCTTCTCCACCCGCTTCAAGGCACGGACCGGGCTCAGTCCGAGCGAGTACCGGAGCAAGCACGTGGGCCGCGGGGCGTCCCTGATCCCCGGCTGCTACGCGATGCTCTGGGCCGGTGGCTTTTCCACCGCCGCGAGGAGGACCGCAACTTCGAAGAAGCGGCCCGGGCCCGGTCCTGCCTACGGTGACGAGCAGGAAGCGACCACCGCCGAGCGGAGAGCAGAACCATGATCCAGGGCCTGGGCATCACCACCGTGTGGACCTTCGACCAGCAGCGCACGAAGGCCTTCTTCACCGAGAAGCTGGACTTCGAGGTGCGCAGCGAGGTCGCGATGGGCGAGATGACCTGGGTCACCGTCGGCGCCAAGAAGCAGCAGGGCGTCGACCTGGCCCTGATGAGCCTCGACGGCCCCGGCCTGGACCCCGAGTCGGCCGAGGCGTTGAAGAAGCTCGTCGGCAAGGGCGTGATGGGTGCGGCGGCGTTCCGTACGGACGACTGCCGCGGTGACTACGAGACGTTCCGGGCACGCGGAGTGGAGTTCGTCCAGGAGCCGCAGGAGCGGCCGTACGGCATCGAGGCGATCTTCCGCGACGACAACGGCAACTGGTACTCGCTGACCCAGCGCAACGAGGAGCTGGACTTCTCCAAGGACTGGGCGTGAGCGAGGACGTGGCCCGGGCCGACCACACCGCCGTACGGGTCGCCCTCTGGCGGGCCCTGCACGTCCGTGAGGATGCCCCGCCGCATGTCCTGGAGGACGAGATCGGGCTGCGGCTCGCCGATCCGGACGACGGCTGGCGTGAGCGGCCCGACATGGACGTGGAGGCCACGCGCCGCACCCGGGCGTCGATCGTGGCCCGGACCCGGTTCGTCGAGGACCTCGTGATCGAGCAGGGTGTCGACCAGTACGTCGTCCTCGGCGCCGGTCTCGACACGTTCGCCCAGCGCCGGCCGGACCTCGCCGTCGAGCGCGGACTGCGTGTCTTCGAGGTCGACCTGCCCGGCCCGCAGGCCTGGAAGCGGCAGCGGCTCGTGGACCTCGGGTTCGGTGTCCCCGAGTGGCTGCGGCTCGTGCCGGTCGACTTCGAGGGGGACTGGTGGGGGCGGCTGGCCGAGGCGGGGCTCGATCCCGCTCGGCCCGCGCTGGTGGCTTCCACGGGAGTCACCATGTACCTCACCCGGGAGGCCGTCGAGGCCACGTTCCGCCTGGTCGCGGGCCTCGCGCCGGGCTCGACGCTGGTCACGACCTTCATGCGGCCCCTGGAGGACGTCGAACCGGAGCAGCGCCCGCAGTTGGAGGCGGCCCTCGCGGGAGCGCGAGCCGCGGGGACGCCGTTCCTGAGTTTCTTCCGGCCCGTCGAGATCCTGGCCCTGGCCCGGGAGTCCGGCTTCCGGGAGACTCGGCACGTGCAGGCGGAGGAACTGGACCGGCGGTACTTCGCGGGCCGGACGGACGGTGTACGGCCGTCCCGGGGTGAGGAACTGATGGTGGCAGGCACCTGAGAACACGCCGCGCCCCGGACGCCGTGGGCTACGGCAGCATCGGGTGGCTTCCCGTGGCTGTGGGTGCGTGTTCGGGTGGCCACAGGACTGCCATCGCGCCCTCTGCCGGGACCCGCCTCGCAGTCCGGGCGCCGGAGGTTACGGCAGCATCGGGTAGCTTCCCGTGGCTGTGGGTGCGTGTTCGGGGAGCCACGGCACTGCCATCGCGCCCTCCGCCAGGACCCGCCTTGCAGTCCGGACGCCGTGGGCTACGGCAGCATCGGGTAGCTTCCCGTGGCCGTGGGTGCGTGTTCCGGTAGCCACAGGACCGCCACCGCGCCCTCTGCCGGGACCCCCTCCGGTGCCCCGGCGGGCCGCACGTTACGGAAGGTCAGCCGTGCCCCGAGCACCCGCGCCTGACCGGCCGCGATCGTCAGGCCGAGCCCGTGCCCCTGGCCCGCCCGGTCCGCGCTGCCCGTGCGGAAACGGCTCGGGCCGTCGGCGAGGAGGTCCTCGGGGAAGCCGGGGCCGTGGTCACGGACCCGGATGACGCGGCCCTCGACGGTGACCTGGACGGGGGGCTTGCCGTGCCGGGCGGCGTTGGCGAGAAGGTTGAACAGGACGCGTTCCAGGCGGCGCGGATCGGTCGTGACCTCCGACTCGTGCACCACGCGGACCTCGATGTCCGGGTCCTTCGCCGTCACCCGCCGGGCCACGAACTCGCCGAGCAGGATGTCCTGGAGCTCCGCCCGCTCGGAGGCACCGTCGAGACGGGCCACCTCCAGGACGTCCTCGACGAGGGTGCGCATGGCCTTCGCCCGGTCCAGGACCAGTTCGGTGGGCCGGCCGGGCGGCAGCAGTTCCGCCGCCGTCAGCAGCCCCGTCACCGGCGTCCGCAGCTCGTGTGCGATGTCCGCCGTGACCCGGCGTTCGGCCTCCAGCCGCTGCTGGAGCGCGTCCGCCATGGCGTCCACCGCGCTCGCGAGGTCGTCGGTCTCGTCCCGGACGACCCCGCCGATCGCGTCCCGCACCCGTACGTCGGTCTCGCCCCTGGCCATCTGGTTCGCCGCGGCCGCGGCCTTGCGCAGCCGCCGTGACAGCTGCCCGCCGATGAGCACCCCGAGCGCGCTGCCGCCGAGGACGACCGCGATGGAGCCGATCACCAGGGCCTGGTCGAGGTCCTTGAGGATGTCGGTGCTGCGGTCCGTGAACCCGGTGTGCAGGGACAGCACGTGCCCGCCCTTGACCGGGACGGCCGCCCAGATGTCGGGCCCGCCCACGTGCCGGTCGGAGACGTAGGTCGCCCGGCGCCCCTCCTCGACCTTCTCGCGCAGCGCCCGCGGCAGCCGGGAGTCGTCGACCACGATGCTCGGGAAGTTGGGCCGCCCGGTCAGTTCGTAGTTGCGCTGGGCGATCCGCACCCGCTCGTCCGCCAGGTCGCGCGCGTTGTCCAGCATCGAGACACGCGCCGCGTTGTGCACGACCAGGCTGAGCGCGACCGCCACGAGCGCGCCGACCAGCGCGATGGCCGCGCTGAGCTTCCACCTCAGCCCCGTCCGCACGGCCACGCGCTCCGCCACCGGGCCCCGAAGGATCCCCCGCATCACCCCAGGTCCCCCTGCTCAGGCCTTCAACTTGTAGCCGAAGCCGCGGACCGTCTCGATCCGGTCCTGGCCGATCTTCGTCCGCAGCCGCTGCACATGGACGTCCACGACCCGGGTGTCACCGCCCCAGCCGTAGTCCCACACCCGCTCCAGGAGTTTGTCGCGGGACAGGACCGTACCCGGCGTGGAGGAGAACTCCAGCAGCAGCCGCATCTCGGTCGGGGTGAGCGCCACCGGCTGCCCGGCCCTGCGCACCTCCATGCCCTCGGTGTCGATCTCCAGCTCCCCGAAGGTCAGCACGGCCTCGGCGGCGGCCCCGGCGCTCTCCTCGCCCCGGTCCCCGCCCCCCGCGTGCCCGAAGCGGCGCAGCACCGCGCGGATCCGGGCGACCAGGACGGCACCGTCGAACGGCTTGGTCACGTAGTCGTCGGCGCCGGCCTCCAGCCCGAGGACCACGTCGATGGAGTCGGCGCGCGCCGACAGCATGATCACCGGCACGGTGGAGTCGTCGCGGATACGGCGGCAGAGGCTGACCCCGTCCAGGCCCGGGACCATGACGTCCAGCAGGGCGATGTCGGGGCGGTTCGCCCGGAACGCCTCCAGGCCCGACAGTCCGTCGGGCATGGCGGTGACCGCGAAGCCGTCCCGCTCCAGGGCGAGTTGGGTGGCCTCGCGGATGACGTCGTCGTCCTCGACGAACAGCACGTGGGTCTGGTCTGCCATCCGGGTGCTCTCACTCTTCGATGTCGTTGGGGTCACTGAGGGAACGTTCCGGGCGGCCCGAACGGTTCACGCCGTACGACGTCGGTTCAGCCGTCGGTCGGCGGTGACGGGTCCGCGCCGAGGACGTCGCTGTAGTCGCTGTGGGTCCGGTACACCACGGTGAACTTCCCCGAGACCCAGCGGTAGGTGACCACGTTCTCACCGGACGGCTCCGACACCGGGTCGCCCTTCTCGTACACCTGCTTGGTCACCACCAGGTCGCCGCGGTCTATCTCGGCGTAGACCGGAGGTTCCTCGGTGTGAAAGACATTCTGGTACGAACCGCTCTCCTCGCGATACACGTACGAGCCGACGCCCACGAGATCCGCACAGGTCACGACGTTGACGACGACGTCGTCGGCCGAGCCTCCGGTGAGGTCGCCGTAGAACAGGTCGACCGGGTACTCGTCCGCCACGCAGGGCTTCAGGTCGCGCTTGACCGCCGCGGAGACCTTCGGGTCCGACCTGAGGAGAGCGACCGCGGCCGTGCGGTCCAGGTGCGGGGAGGACATCGCGGACGGCGCGGCCGCGGGCGAGGCGCCGGCCTCCGCGACCGCGTGCGCCGGGCCCTCGTCACGGGTTCCGGTGCCGCCGGTGGCGCAGGCGGAGACGAACAGGGCGAGGGCGGCGAGCACGACCGCCACCGTGCTTGCCGCCTGGAGGATCCCCCGGCCCGGGGCCTGGCCCGGCCGGGCGGGCCCTGGTTCGGTCAGGCCGCCGTGCAACGCTCCCGCTCCTCACGCTCCAGCGCGCGTGCGTCCAGGTCGCGGGCCTCCAGCTCCTCGCGGAGCCGGGCGAGCGCCCGGTGCAGCGTGCTCTTGACCGTTCCGGCCGACATGCCGAGGGCGGCAGCCGTCTCCTCCGTGGACATCTGCTCCCAGTGTCGCAGCACCACGACACTGCGCTGCTTGGGAGCGAGCACCTTCATGACGTCCATGAGCAGGGCGCGGTCCGCGTGCTGCTCGGTGGCGTCGTCGACGCAGGCGTCCGGGAGCTGCTCGGTCGGCACCTCCTCCAGCTTCCGCGCCCGCCACCACTCGGTCCGGGTGTTGATCATCACCCGGCGCAGATAGGCGTCGGCGAGCCGCTTGTCCTCGATGGTCTCCCAGCGGCCGTACGTCCTGACGAGCGCCGTCTGGAGCAGGTCCTGCGCGTCGACCGGGTCCGGGACCAGACGGCGTGCACTGCGCAGCAGTGCGTCCTGCCGGGTGCGGACGTACTCCTCGAACTCGAGCACCTCGCCCTGCGCCATGTCGACCGCCTCCTGATCCCCGTTCCGGCAGCCACTGCCGGTACTCATCGCGTCTGCGCCGCCTCGTGTGTGCGGCATGGCAATGAAGCTACGGATCGGTTGTCACGGGGTTGTCCGGTCCAGCACGCGGCTGGCAATCGGCTGTCCGTCGGTTGTGTAACGGAAACCGAAAAGGGGTAAACCGGAGCGGTTGATTGCGCCGGTTCCTGCTGATTTGTCGGCCTGTTGAAGGCTGGGCTACGTCAACGGCAGCCGATACAAACCACCCGACAGAGGTTCCACGAGTCCGTCCGCGACGAGTCCGTCGAGCGCTCGTGCCCGCTGCACCGGCTCGTGCCACACCCGGTCGAGGACCGCCTGCGGGACGGGTGCGTGCGCCTCCCGAAGGACGGCGAGCAGCCGGCCGCGGACCTGCCGGTCGGTACCGGCGTACGTCTGTCCGCGCCGCGGCGGTCCGTCGTGCGCGGGCTTGCCCGCGAGCCGCCAGGCGCACTGGGCGGCGATCGGACAGCTCGGGCAGCTCTCGTTCTTGGCCGTGCAGACGAGTGCGCCGAGCTCCATGGAGGCGGCGGCCCAGCGCGCGGCGGTCTCCTCGTCCTGAGGCAACAGGGCGCGGGCGAGCTTGCGCTCGGCGGCGGTGGTGGCGTTCGGCGGGTACTGCGTGCCGGTCACCGCCCGCGCGAACACCCGCCGGACGTTGGTGTCCAGCACCGCGTGCCGCTGCCCGTACGCGAACGAGGCGACGGCTGCAGCCGTGTACTCGCCGATCCCGGGCAGCGCGAGCAGTTGCGCGTGCTGCGTCGGTACGTCGCCGCCGTGCCGCTCCGTTATGGCGACCGCGGCACCGTGCAGCCGCAGGGCCCGGCGCGGATAGCCGAGCCGGCCCCAGGCGCGCACGGCCTCACCGGGGGCGTCCGCGGCCAGGTCGGCGGGGCGCGGCCACTGTGCGAGCCACTGCTCGTAGACCGGCAGCACCCGGCTCACGGGTGTCTGCTGGAGCATGAACTCACTGACCATCACCCCCCAGGGTCCGGCCTCGGGCCGCCGCCACGGCAGATCCCGGGCGTGCTCGTCGAACCAGTCGATGACGGGGGAGTGCAGGCCCGCTCCGAGCGGAGCATCGCTGCTGCCGTCGGCGGGGCTGCTGTGCGGGGGCTTCGTGGGCGCAGTCATGGCCTTCCGATCCTGCCATGCCGGAGCAGGCGGACGGGTGTTCTGAGGGCACGGGTCGGCCGGAACCGGTGGAGCCCGCAGCCGTGGCCAGAGGTGCAAGGGACGCGATCGCGAACGCACCCTGTCCACGGAGCGGTCTCGGGTCGTCACCCGCGCGGGGACGATCTTCACGGTCACGGACCGTATCCGGTGGGCCGGTTCGGTCACAGTCCGCTGTCGGCACGTGTCACACCTGGCCAAGGGCGCGCCGGGGGCGGCCGTTTCCGGAATGATGATCCTGAAAAGTTGTGACGCCGAGCGGCGGGTGAGGACGGTGAACTCGCCGATCTCTCGTACAGTTTGCGCCGTGGGATCTCTGCGCAATCCGGTCGGGCCGCTTCCCTCCTCCATCTACTGGCGACGGAGGGCCGTCATGCTGTCCGTCCTCGGTGTGCTGGCATTGCTGATCGCATGGATCGTGGGCTCCGGCGGCGGGGGCGGCAACAACGGTGCCGACGGGTCCAACGGCAAGGATCCGTCACCCTCGACGATCACTCCGGGGCCGTCCGGCTCCGGGCCCGCCATCAGTCAAGCGCCGGGCGGACGCGACGAGTCGACGACCGGCGGGGACACCGGCGGGTCGGGGTCGAGCGCGGGCTCCGGCACCGGGTCCGGTGCGGGGGGCACCGCGGGGGCCGGTGGCGAGAGCGGCACCGGCGGCTCCGCCGGGAGTGCCGGAAGCGCCGGCTCCGGCAGCGCGGGCGGCACCGCGGGCATCGGGGTCGGGCAGGGTGACATCCTTCCGGCCGGCTCCTCGCTCCCCAACTGCAGCGCAAACGCCGTGAAGTTGACCGTCCGCAGTCAGCGCAACGCCTACGCACCCGGCCAGCCGCCCACCTTGCTGCTGACCGCGACGAACTCCTCCGGCAGCGACTGCAAGGTCGATCTCGGCCCGAAGAACGCGGTGTTGACGATCACTCAGGCCGACTCGGACGACACGTACTGGTCGTCCGCCGACTGCCCTGCCGCCGCGGGCAACCTGGTCTACCGGGCGCCGGCCGGCAGCAGCATCACGTACACCGTGAAGTGGGACCGCAAGCCGAGTGCCCCGCACTGCGCGACGCCCTCGCAGGGGTCGGCCGGTGCGGGGACGTATCTGGTCGAGGTGAAGGCTCCCGGATACGCCACGGTCCAGACGTCGTTCGTGCTGGAGAACGACTGAGGAGTGCCGCGGACGGCGGTTCACCGTCGGCGGCTTCGCGGGGCCGGTAGTGCCGGCGTGGCGGAGCCGCACATCCGATACGGGCCGCACATCCGATACGGCCCCGCATCCCTTACGGCCCCGCGTCCCTGAACGCTCTTACACGTACCGTTCCAGGATCGAGCTCTCCGCCAGCCTGGACAGGCCCTCCCGGACGCTGCGCGCCCTTGCCTCGCCCACGCCGTCGACCGTCTGCAGGTCGTCCACGCTCGCCGCGAGGAGTTTCTGGAGGCTGCCGAAGTGTTCCACCAGGCGGTCGATGATCGCGCCGGGCAGGCGCGGCACCTTGGCCAGCAGACGGAAGCCCCTCGGGGACACGCCCGAGTCGATCGCCTCGGGGGAACCGGTGTAGCCCAACGCGCGGGCCACCGTGGGCAGTTCCAGGAGCTCGGCGTGGGTCAGGGCGTCCAGTTCGTACAGCGCCTGGTCGACCGTGCGGGAGCGCTTCGCGGTGGGCTCGGGGACGTAGTCCCGGACCACCAGTTCGCGTTCCGGCTCCACGCCCGCGATCAGCTCGTCCAGCTGGAGGGCGAGCAGGCGGCCGTCCGTGCCCAGTTCGACCACGTACTCGGCGATCTCGGTGGCGATCCGCCGGACCATCTCCAGCCGCTGGGCCACGGCCGAGACGTCCCGGACCGTCACCAGGTCCTCGATCTCCAGCGCGGACAGGGTGCCCGCGACCTCGTCGAGCCGGAGCTTGTAGCGCTCCAGGGTCGCCAGGGCCTGGTTCGCGCGGGACAGGATCGCCGCCGAGTCCTCCAGGACCCGGCGCTGGCCGTCGACGTACAGGGCGATCAGGCGCATGGACTGGGAGACGGAGACGACCGGGAAACCGACCTGCTTCGAGACCCGGTCCGCGGTGCGGTGCCGGGTGCCCGTCTCCTCGGTCGGGATCGTCGCGTCGGGCACGAACTGCACGCCCGCCCGCAGGATCTTCGACAGGTCGGACGAGACCACGATGCCGCCGTCGAGCTTGCACAGCTCACGCAGACGGGTCGCGGCGAACTCGACATCCAGCACGAATCCGCCCGTGCACATCGTCTCCACGGTCTTGTCCCAGCCGAGGATGATGAGTCCGCCGGTGTTGCCGCGCAGCACCCGCTCTAGGCCGTCGCGCATGGCGGTGCCGGGGGCCACTGCGCTCAGGGAGGCGCGCATCAGGCCATCGGAACCGGCACTCCCACCGGACTTTCCGGGAGCTGCTGCCCGGTCGTTGGCTGCCACTGCTCTCCTCCGGTCGCGGGGTCTTGGCCGCTCACGTGCCGCACATTCGGTTCGTACGGACGGGCGAGACCAGGGCAAAGTCTACCGGCGGTCCTCGTCGTCCCGTGGGGCCTCTCGCCGACGAGAGCGCGGAAGGACCCTCAGGGCGTCCCCTATGTCGGCTACTTCCAGGACCTTCATACCGGCCGGGACCTTGCCGGGATCGCCCGGTACGAGTGCATGTGTGAATCCCAGACGGTGTGCCTCGGAGAGCCTGCGCTGGACGCCCGTAACCCGTCTGACCTCGCCCGCGAGGCCCACTTCGCCGATCGCGACGAGGTTCTTGGGCAGCGGGGTGTCGCTGGCCGCCGACGCCAGCGCGAGGGCGATCGCGAGGTCCGCGGCAGGTTCCGAAAGCTTTACGCCACCAACCGTCGCGGAGTAGATGTCCCGCTTGCTGAGCGCGCTGATCCGGCCGCGCTGCTCCAGGACGGCGAGCATCATCGAGACCCGGGAGGTCTCCAGCCCCGAGGTGGTGCGCCGGGGCGAGGGGATCTGCGAGTCGACGGTGAGCGCCTGGACCTCGGCCACCAGCGGGCGGCGGCCCTCAAGGGTGACGGTGAGACAGGTGCCGGGGACCGGTTCGTCACGACGTGTCAGGAAAAGTCCGCTCGGGTCGGTGAGGCCCGTGATGCCCTCGTCGTGCAGCTCGAAGCAGCCGACCTCGTCGGTGGCGCCGTAGCGGTTCTTGACGCCCCGGACGAGCCTCAGGCGCGCGTGCCGGTCGCCCTCGAAGCTCAGCACCACGTCCACGAGGTGTTCGAGCAGACGCGGGCCCGCGATCGCGCCGTCCTTGGTGACATGGCCCACCAGGAGGGTCGACATCCCGCGCTCCTTGGACACCCGGATCAGCGCCCCGGCCACCTCGCGCACCTGGGCCATGCCACCGGGGGCGCCGTCGATCTCCGGGGAGGCCACCGTCTGCACCGAGTCGAGGATCAGCAGGGACGGCTTCACCGCGTCCAGATGCCCGAGGACGGCGGACAGATCGGTCTCGGCGGCGAGATACAGGTGGTCGTCGATCGCGCCGATGCGGTCGGCGCGCAGCCGGACCTGGCTCGCGGACTCCTCGCCGGTCACATAGAGCGTGCGGTGCTCGTCGCTCGCCGACTTGGCGGCCACGTCGAGCAGCAGCGTGGACTTGCCGACGCCGGGCTCGCCCGCGACGAGCGCCACCGCGCCGGGCACGAGACCGCCGCCGAGCACCCGGTCCAGCTCGGGCACGCCGGTCGAACGGGCCGTGGCCTGACGCCCGTCCACCTGGCCGATGGGCACGGCGGAGGTGGTGACACGGCCCGGGGCCGTCGTACGAACCGCGGGCGTGCCGTACTCCTCGACCGTCCCCCAGGCCTGGCACTCTGGGCAGCGGCCGAGCCACTTGGCCGTCTGCCAGCCGCACTCGGTGCAGCGGTAGGACGGGCGCTCCTTGGCGGACTTCGTACGGGCAGCCATGCACGAACCGTAACCGCCGCCACTGACAACACGGCCGCCGCCCGCCGTCCGACCTGCACGCCGGCGCGGTAACCGGCCACGTCCCGTCAGGAACGAGCCATGAATTCGGGGGTTCCTGTCCCCTATTGAGGGATCGTTTCACCCGTACGGAGTAAAAGTGCTCAAGGTGCAAGAAGGGGCCATGTTCCGCCCCCTACGGTCCACGGATGATGAGCAGCAGTCCGGAGACCTCGACCCGCACCACCGGCGCGCACCGGGCGCAACGGGAGGAGCGTGACCGCGGTGCCGCGCGCACGCTGGCGCAGCGGCCACCCGCGCGCTACGAGCCGTACCTGGACGGACTGTTCACCTACTGCCTGTCCGTGCTGTGCGACCACGACACGGCGACCACGGCCCTCGGTGACGTCCTCGCGCTCGCCGAGAGGCGCGGCGGCCCGGACGCGGCCGGTGACCGCAGGTCCTGGCTGTACGCGCTGGCCCGCTGGGCCTGTCTGCGCAAGCTGGCCGAGGCCAAGCAGAAACGTCAGACCACGCACGCGGCAGGACGTAACGGAGCGTCCCAGAAGTCCACCGAGGCCCCGGTAGCCGAGGAGCTCCAGGAGACCCGCCGCCGCGAACTCTCCCTGCTGGCCTGGCCGGAGGCGGCCGGTACGACCCCCGAGCAGCGCGAGGCACTCGAACTCGCCGTACGCCACCACCTCGCCGCCCACGAGGTCGCCGCCGTCCTCGGCATGGACCTCGCCGGCGCCCGCGAACTGCTCGCCTCCGCCGCCTGCGAGGTCGAGCGCACACGCGCGGCCCTCGCCGTCGTCGAGACCGGCGACTGCCCGGGCGTGGCCCGCCTCACCGGTGACAACCAGTTCGTGCTCAGCTCCGCCCTGCGCCGCGAACTCGTACGCCACGTCGACGACTGCCCGCGCTGCCGCCGCAGTGCCGAGCGGGCCGTCCCCGGCCGCTGGCCCGGCGCCATGATCACCCCGGCCGAGCTGCCCGTGCTCGAAGCGCCGCGCGCGGCCCTGCACATGGCGCTCGCGCACCCGCCACGCACGCGTGGCGCCGCCGTGCCCCGCTTCGACCGGCGCGGCTTCCCGATGGACCCCAAGGACCGCGCGGCCCGCCGTGACCGTCTCCGCGCGCGTGCCGTCACCACGACCGTCGTCGCCACCGTCGTCGCCGCCCCCGTGCTCGCCCTGTGGGCCGCCTACCGGGGCGGCCCCGGCGAGGGGGTCGACGGGCACTCCGCGAGCGCCAGTGAGGCGCACGGCCCCGGCAGCCTGGACGGCGAGACGGCGAGCGGCGGCTACCAGAACGCCGGCAACGCCCGCACCAAACCCGGCAACCGCTTCGCGAAGGACGGCCGCCCCGACGTCTCCGTGGAGGTCGTGAGCGTCGCCGGAGCCGGCAAGAAGGGCGCCGGGCACCTGGAGGTCGGCGCCGACAACACGGGTGACACCACCCTGGTCACGCTCACCGCGACCGGCGCCGCCCCGGTCCGCTGGTCGGCCACCACGGGGGCCTCCTGGCTCTACCTCAGCCAGTCCTCGGGCACGCTGAAGCCCGGTGAGTCGTTGACGATCAAGGTGTACGTCGACCACCTGCGCGAGCCGTCCGGCCCCTGGAGCGCGCGCGTGGCGATCGCGCCGGCCGGAGCGGTCGTCACCATCCAGGGCTACGGCACGGCACCCACCCCGTCCGGCCCCGGCCGGCCGGGGACGCCGCCGCCCGGCCCCGGCTCCAGCCCCACGGCCTCGGCCCCTTCTGACCCCACCCCGAGCGACCCGCCGTCCTCGTCCCCCACCCCCGACCCGACCCCTACGGACCCCGCCACGTCCGACCCGGCGACGCCGACGCCATCGCCGACGGACAGCGGCGACCCGAGCCCGTCCTCGTCGTCGTAGGCGGCAGGCAGCGACAGGCAGGCGACGGGGAGGCGTCGAGCGGGCCGCGTTGGCCGGGCAGGTCGGGAGGGGGAGCGCTCAGCCGACCGGACCCGCCGGGTCCACCGGCCCCACCGGATCCGCCGGATGCGGTGCCAGCAGGGGCAGCTGGGAAGCCAGCCGCTCCTCGCACAGCTCGACGAGACGGTCGTAGCCCGCCTTGCCCATCAGCTCGATCAGCTCGGGCCGGTAGGACACGTACACCGGGTCACCGGCGCCGTGCGCCGAGGTCGCCGACGTGCACCACCAGTGCAGGTCGTGGCCGCCCGGACCCCAGCCGCGCCGGTCGTACTCGCCGATCGACACCTGGAGCACGCGCGTGTCGTCGGGCCGGTCGATCCAGTCGTACGTCCGCCGGACCGGAAGCTGCCAGCAGACGTCCGGCTTGGTCTCCAGCGGCTCGCGGCCCTCCTTCACGGCCAGGATGTGCAGCGAGCAGCCCGCGCCGCCCGCGAACCCGGGCCGGTTCTGGAAGATGCAGGAGCCCTGGAAGGGCCGGGTCTGCCGGTCGCCGTCCTCGTCCTCCGAGACCCAGCCGCCCGCAGTGCCTTCGGCATGGTGCTGCCACAGGTCCGGAGTGAGACGCGCCACATGTTCGGCGACCCGCTTCTCGTCGTCCTCGTCGGAGAAGTGGGCACCCAACGTGCAGCACCCGTCGTCCGCCCGGCCCGCCTGGATGCCCTGGCAGCCGCTGCCGAAGATGCAGTTCCAACGGGAGGTCAGCCATGTCAGATCGCATCGGAAGACCTGCTCTTCGTCCCCCGGATCCGGGAACTCCACCCACGCGCGCGCGAAGTCGAGCCCCTTCTCGTCGGCCTCCAGAGCCTTCCTGGCCCGCCGCGACTGCTTCGGTGGCTTCACCTGGGAAGAACCGGCGCCAGCTGTGGCCGCTTTGTCGTCCTTCACCTTTTTCGTCTTTGGCACGCGTCCAGGGTAAGTCGCCCGAGCCCCCTCCGGAGACAGTCGAACGCCCAGCTGGCAGTAGCGTTCCCTATATGAGACTCGGTGTCCTCGACGTGGGATCGAACACGGTGCATCTGCTGGTGGTGGACGCACACCCTGGCGCGCGCCCCTTGTCCGCGCACTCGCACAAGGCGGAGCTGCGCCTGGCCCAACTCCTCGACGAGGACGGAGCGATCGGTCCCGAAGGGGTCGAGAAGCTGGTCTCGGTCATACAGGAGGCCCGTCAGGCCGCCGAGGACAAGGGCGTCGAGGACCTGCTCCCGTTCGCCACCTCCGCCGTCCGCGAGGCCAGCAACGCCGATGACGTCCTCGCGCGCGTGAAGGCCGAGACCGGCGTCGAGCTCCAGGTCCTCACCGGCGCCGAGGAGGCCCGACTGACCTTCCTCGCGGCCCGCCGCTGGTTCGGCTGGTCGGTGGGCAAGCTCCTCGTCCTCGACATCGGCGGCGGCTCCCTGGAGATCGCCTTCGGCATCGACGAGGAACCGGACGCGGCGGTCTCCCTGCCGCTCGGCGCGGGCCGCCTCACCGCGGGCTGGCTCCCCGGCGACCCCCCGGACCCGGACTCCGTCAGGGCGCTGCGACGGCACGTCCGCGCCCAGATCGCCCGCACGGTCGGCGAGTTCAGGCGCTTCGGCGCCCCGGACCACGTGGTCGCCACGTCGAAGACCTTCAAGCAGCTCGCCCGCCTCGCAGGCGCGGCCCGCTCCACGGAGGGCCTCTACGTCCAGCGCGAACTCAAGCGCGAGTCCCTGGAGGCCTGGGTCCCGAGGCTGGCCGGTATGACGACGGAACAGCGGGCGGAGTTGCCGGGAGTCTCCGAGGGCAGGGCCAACCAGCTCCTGGCCGGCGCCCTGGTGGCCGAGGGCGCGATGGACCTGTTCGGCGTGGAAACGGTCGACATCTGCCCATGGGCGCTCAGAGAGGGCGTCATCCTGCGCAAGCTTGACCACATGGGTTCCGCGCAGGGCCTATAGCGGAGCGGGGCTGTGACACCTACGGCTCCACCGCGCGGGCGCGTGCAACCGCGACGCACTCCCACCCGCCCAGTGGCGAACACCACAACGGCCGATGGGCGCCCCATACCCACCCGGCCGAACCCCTTAGGCTGACCGTCGTGGCAGAACCAGTCGTACGGATCCCGGACGCGAAGGTCGCCCTCTCGACGGCCTCCGTCTACCCGGAGTCGACGGCGACGGCCTTCGAGATCGCCGCACGCCTCGGCTACGACGGCGTCGAGGTCATGGTGTGGACCGACCCCGTCAGCCAGGACATCGAGGCCCTGCGCCGCCTCTCCGACTATCACGGCATCCCCATACTCGCCGTGCACGCCCCCTGTCTGCTCATCACACAGCGCGTGTGGTCGACGGACCCCTGGGTCAAGCTCCAGCGTGCCCGCGCGGCCGCCGAGAAGCTGGGCGCGAGCACGGTCGTCGTACACCCGCCGTTCCGCTGGCAGCGCCAGTACGCGCGTGACTTCGTCAGCGGGATCTGGCGCATGGCGAACGAGACGGACGTACGGTTCGCCGTCGAGAACATGTACCCCTGGCGCTACCGCGACCGCGAGATGCTCGCCTACGCCCCCGACTGGGACGTCACCAAGGACGACTACCGGCACTTCACGATCGACCTCAGTCACGCGGCGACGTCCCGGACCGACGCGCTGGACATGGTCGACCGGATGGGAGACCGGCTCGGCCACGTGCACCTCGCCGACGGCAAGGGCTCCGCGAAGGACGAGCACCTGGTGCCCGGCCGCGGCAGCCAGCCCTGCGCCGAGCTGCTCGAAGGGCTCGCGCTGAGCGGCTTCGACGGCCATGTCGTCATCGAGGTCAACACCCGCCGCGCGATGTCCGGCGCCGAACGCGAGGCCGACCTCGCCGAGGCCCTGGCCTTCGCACGCCTCCACCTGGCCTCGCCGGTGAAGGTGCCACGGCGATGAGCAACCGCGACGGGAGCCCTACGGCGACGAGTCGTGACGGTGCCCCGGCTCCCGGCGACCGTGCCGGTGCCGCCCCGGCTCCCGGCGACAGCACCGGCGCCGCCGCGGCCGACGTCACCGCCCGGAAGCGCGGCCGGCCCCGCCGTACGGAATCGGACGCGGCCGGCACCCGCGACCGCATCCTCGGCGCGGCCCGCGAGGAGTTCTCCGAGCGGGGCTACGAGAAGACGTCCGTGCGCGGCATCGCCAAGGCCGCCGGGGTCGACGCGGCCCTGGTCCACCACTACTTCGGCACCAAGGAACAGGTCTTCGAGGCGGCCGTGGAGGTCGCCGCCGCGCCCGCGCTCAGCGGACCGGACGCGCTCGGCGAGGGTCCTCCGGAGGACGTGGGAGAGCGGCTGACCCGTTTCGTCTTCGGTATCTGGGAGAACCCGGCGACGCGCATGCCGATCCTGGCGATCGTGCGCTCCGCCGTGAACAACGAGACCGCGGCCACCGTCTTCCGCCGACTCGTCGCCACCCAGCTGCTGCGCCGCGTCGTCGACCAGCTGGACCTGCCGGACGCGGAACTGCGGGCCGAACTGGCGGCCGCGCAACTCGTGGGGACGGCCATGCTCCGCTACGTGATCAAGGTGGAGCCGCTGGCGTCGACTGACATCGAACAGATCATCGCGCGGGTGGCCCCGGTGGTACAGGGCCACTTGACCGGCCCCTGACCGGCCCCTGACCGGCCCCTGACCGGCCCCTGACCGGCCCCTGGCGGGGCCCGGGCTGGCCTCTGACCGACTCGGACGGGCCCCTGGCCGACCGGGGCTGGCCTCTGGTCGACTCCGGGCCAGCCTCGGGCTGACTCCGGACCGAGCCAGGCCCGGCCTCGGCCCGGCTCCGGACCGGCTTCTGCCCGGGCACTGACCGGCTTGGACGGACCCCTGATCGACTTTGGACCGGCCTCGGACCGACCCCGGACCGGCTTCTGACCCGCCCCGCCCCGGATCCAGACGGACCCTGACCGGCTCGGGGACGGGCCTGGGGAACGGGCCCCGACCGACCGGGCCGGCCCCCTGACCGGCCCGGCCGGTCGGGGCCCCAACCGACCGGCCCCCGACCACCCCGCCCCCGAGACGGACATCCCGCATTCCGGACACTGCGTCCCGACCCCTGGATGACGGGCGTAGGCTCGTGAGAAGTCAGAAGTCTCATACGACGGCCGTCTCGAAGTACCCGACGTCCGTCTGCGAAGGAGCGAGCGACGATGCCCGAGCTGAGGTCCCGCACAGTCACCCACGGCCGCAACATGGCGGGCGCCCGCGCCCTTATGCGCGCCTCCGGTGTACCGGGTGCCGACATCGGGCGGAAGCCGATCATCGCGGTCGCGAACAGCTTCACGGAGTTCGTGCCCGGCCACACCCACCTCCAGCCGGTCGGCCGCATCGTCAGCGAGGCCATCACCGCCGCCGGAGGCATCCCGCGCGAGTTCAACACGATCGCCGTCGACGACGGCATCGCGATGGGCCACGGCGGCATGCTGTACTCCCTGCCCTCCCGCGACCTGATCGCGGACTCGGTGGAGTACATGGTCGAGGCCCACTGCGCCGACGCCCTGATCTGCATCTCGAACTGCGACAAGATCACCCCGGGCATGCTGAACGCCGCCCTGCGCCTCAACATCCCCACGGTCTTCGTCTCCGGCGGCCCGATGGAGTCCGGCCGCGCGACCCTCGTGGACGGCACGGTCCGTACCCTCGACCTGGTCGACGCGATGTCCGAGGCCGTGAACGAGAACATCTCGGACGCGGACATGCTCCGTATCGAGGAGAACGCCTGCCCGACCTGCGGCAGCTGTTCCGGCATGTTCACCGCCAACTCGATGAACTGCCTGACCGAGGCCATCGGCCTCTCCCTCCCCGGCAACGGCTCGGTCCTCGCCACGCACACGGCCCGCAAGCAGCTGTACGTCGACGCGGCCGACACCGTCATGGACATCACCCGGCGCTACTACGAGCAGGACGACGAGACGGTCCTGCCGCGCAACGTCGCCACCATCGCCGCCTTCGAGAACGCGATGGCGCTGGACATCGCCATGGGCGGCTCCACCAACACGATCCTGCACCTGCTGGCCGCGGCCCAGGAGGCGGAGGTCCCCTTCGGCCTGGAGGAGATCAACGAGGTCTCCCGCCGCGTGCCGTGCCTCGCGAAGGTCGCCCCGAACGTCGCGAAGAACCGCACGTACTACATGGAGGACGTGCACCGCGCGGGCGGCATCCCGGCGCTGCTCGGCGAACTGCACCGCGCGGGCCTGCTGCGGGAGGACGTCCACTCGGTCCACAGCCCCTCCCTCGCGGACTGGCTCAAGACGTGGGACGTCCGCGGCGGCTCCCCGTCCCCCAAGGCGCTGGAACTGTGGCACGCGGCCCCGGGCTGTGTCCGCTCCGCCGAGGCCTTCTCCCAGTCGGAGCGCTGGGAGGCCCTGGACGAGGACGCCGCCGAGGGCTGCATCCGCAGCGCCGAGCACGCGTACTCCAAGGACGGCGGCCTCGCCGTACTCAAGGGCAACCTCGCGGTCGACGGCTGTGTCGTGAAGACGGCTGGCGTGGACGAGTCGATCTGGCGGTTCGAGGGCCCGGCGGTCGTCTGCGAGTCGCAGGAGGAGGCCGTCCAGAAGATCCTCACCCAGCAGGTCAAGGAGGGCGACGTCGTCGTCATCCGCTACGAGGGCCCCAAGGGCGGCCCCGGCATGCAGGAGATGCTCTACCCGACCTCGTACCTGAAGGGCCGAGGCCTCGGCAAGGCGTGCGCCCTGATCACCGACGGCCGCTTCTCCGGCGGCACGTCCGGCCTGTCCATCGGCCACGCCTCCCCGGAGGCGGCGGCCGGCGGCACCATCGCCCTCGTCGAGAACGGCGACCGCATCCGCATCGACATCCCCGGGCGCACGATCGAGCTCCTGGTCGACGACGCCGAACTCGCCCGCCGTGAGGCCGCCCTGGGCGGCGTGTACGCCCCGAAGAACCGCGAGCGCAAGGTCTCGGCCGCGCTTCGGGCCTACGCGGCGATGGCCACGAGCGCCGACAAGGGCGCGGTGCGGGACGTGTCGAAGCTGGGCTGAATCCCGCAGCACCACGAGACACGGGGCCGTCCCTTCGGGGGCGGCCCCTTCTCGGTCACCAGGCGGACGGGTCGCGGGCGTCCACAGCGAAGACGGTGCCGTCGGGGGCCGTGGCGTAGAGGTGGCCCTTGGCGAGGACGGGCTTGGGCAGCGCGCCGGCGACAGTGCCGGCGTTCGAGCCCAGGCGAGCCGGGGTCTGCCCGACGAGTCGTCCCTGACTGGCGTCGACGGCCAGCAGACGTCCGTCTGCCGCGGTGAAATAGACATGGCGGCCGTCGGCGAGCGGTACGGATGCGCGGCTCACGGACGTCTCGAGATTCCAGAGTCGCTTGCCCACCTCCGTGTCCACGGCATCCAGAGAGCCGCTGACAGCCAGTACGTAGACCACGTTCCCGCGCACGGTGGCCTGGGCGTCGGCGCGCCCCACGGGGAGCTTCACCCGGCGCGACGACTTGGACGCCGGGTCGTAGCGGACGACGGCATCCGTGTCGCCGTACAGATTGTTCGTGGAGAGGAAGAAGACGGATCCGTCGTGCACCCCCACGAGGGTCAGGTTGCCGCTCAGCCTTGCGTCCCAGCGCACGGCCCCGGTGGCCGGGTCCACAGCGGTGACCCGAGTGCTCCGGGCATCGCCGGAAAGGTTCGTCGTGTACGCCAGCGGGTCTCCGGCGAACGAGACGAAGGACGGCATGGGCTGACCCGGTATCCGCAGACTCCACTGTGTGTCGCCCGTCGCGGCGTCCACGCCGTTGACCGTTCCGTCGAGGAGGGTCAGCAGGAGCGTGCCTCCCGTGACTCGCATTCCGTAGTGTGCGGGCAGGGTCCGCCGCCAACGTGCCTTGCCTGAGGAGGGATCGAGCGCTTCGAGCTGTTGCCCCTCGTCCACCATCGGCTGCACGAGGCCGCCCGCGACAACTGGTGCCTTGCTCGGACTCGACTCGGCGACGGAGCGCCGCCACAGCAGGGTGCCGTCGGACGGGTCCATGGCGAAAACGGTGCCGGGTTGCGCACAAATCAACTGCCGTGCTCCGTACGAGCATTGCCCCGTACCCGTGACTTTCGGCAGCGGGTCGGTCCTCCAGCCGCCGAACCCGGAAGCCGTAGCCGTGGGCTTGACTCCGCCGTTCGCCGCGGCGCCGCTGTTGTCACCGAGCCACTGAACGGAAGCGAAGACGCCGACCAGCGCGAGTACGACCGCGACGGTGGCGAAGACTGCCTTTCTGGGCGGACGCCTTTTGAGTTGTGGGGCTTGATTCCCCGTCTCCGGTCTCGGCACGTCATCTGTGTGCCGGGTCGGTACGAAGACCTGTGTGTCGTAGGAGGCCGCCACCGACCGCAGCTCCCGCATCAACTCGTCCGGAGTCGGCCGGTCCTCGGGCTCCTTCGCGAGACACCGCACGATGATCGGCGCGAGATTCGCCGGTACGCCGGTCAGGTCCGGCTCGTCGTGCACGACCTGATAGGCGACGACGTACGGACTGTCGGAGTCGAACGGCCCCCGCCCCGTGGCCGCGTGCACCATCACGGACCCGAGAGCGAAGATGTCGGCGGCAGGCCCGACCTCCCGCGGCCGCCGGAACTGCTCGGGCGCCATGAACGGCGGAGTCCCGATCAACTTCCCGGTCTCCGTGCGCAGTTCGCTGTCCTTTGGCCGAGAAATGCCGAAGTCGATGACCTTCGGCCCGTCCTCGGCGAGCAGCACATTGCTCGGCTTGAGATCCCGGTGGACCACCCCGACCCGATGGATGTCCCGCAGTGCCTCGGCGAGCCCGGCCATCAGCCGGCGCAACTCGGCGGGCGCCATGGGCCCGTTCCGCTTCACCTGGTCGGAGAGCGTCGGACCGGGAATGAACAGCGTGGCCATCCAGGGCCGTTCGGCATCGGGATCGGCGTCGACGACGGACGCGGTGAACGCCCCGCTCACTTTCCGGGCCGCGGCCACCTCCTGCCGGAAACGCCCCCTGAACTCGGGGTCCTTGGCGAACTCGGTGTGTACGACCTTCACCGCGAGCTTCATCCCCGAGGTGCTGCGCGCGACGTGCACGACGCCCATCCCACCGGACCCGAGGCATGACTCCAGCCGGTAGTGACCGGCGTACTCGGGAAGTTCCGCTTCCGCGCCCGCTCCGGTGTTGCCCTGTGGCGCCATGGAACCACCCCCGTGCTGATCGTCCGCGCGCGCGACGCACGGAGCCTAGTCGATGACGCGTACGAGACAGAGGCGGCTTGCTAGTGTCCGCGTGCGAGTTGCGTACATGTGTTTCATGGCGTGATTCAGGGGAATCAACGGGTCCCATGGCAGTCATGGGAACCAACGGGGGAGGTTTTTCATGTCTGTTGACCGCGTGGACGAGACCGGGAACGTCGAGGAGGCCGAGGGCCTGACGGCAGCGGTGTCAGTTCGGTACTACTCGGTCGCACCCGGAGTCCGGCTCAACGTCCGCAGTGGCCCGGGCACGAGTTACAGCGTTGTGCGAGTACTGCCTGAGGGCTCCAAGGTGCCGATCTACTGCCAGACCCCCGGCACTTCGGTGGCCGGTCCCTATGGCACCAGCAACATCTGGGACAACATCAGCAACGGCCAGTACATCTCGGACGCCTACGTCCTCACCGGCAGCGACGGCTACGTCGCCGACCGCTGCTCCTGAGTCTCATCGGGGAGATCCTCATGACATCCATGAAACGCAGATCCGTCATGCTCTTGGGTCTCGCAAGCGCCTTCCTCATGGTGGGCGCCGCCAATGCCGAGGCCGTCTACTACTACGACATCGCCCCGGGCCTCCAACTGAACGTCCGCCGAGGTCCGGGTTCGCAGTACGGCATCATCCGTGTCCTGCCGGAGGGCGCGAAGGTGGCGATCTACTGCCAGACCCCGGGCGAGACGGTGTCGGGCTACTACGGCACGTCGAACATCTGGGACAACATCGCCAATGGCCAGTTCGTCTCGGACGCGTACGTGAAAACCGGCAGCGACGGCTACGTCGCCTCCCGCTGCGCCTGACCTCGCCACCGATCCTCGTCACCGATCCCGGGGGATCCACCCATGACATCTCTGAGACGCAGATCCATCATGCTCGCGGGCCTCACCGGCGCCTTCCTCATGGTGGGCGCCGCCAACGCCGAAGCCGTCCGCTACTACGACATCGCCCCGGGCATCAAACTGAACGTCCGCAGCGGCCCCGGCTCGGGCTACACCCTCGTGCGCGTACTGCCCGAGGGCGCGAAGGTGACGATCTACTGCCAGAGGCCGGGCGAGACGGTGTCGGGCTACTACGGCACGTCGAACATCTGGGACAACATCGACAACGGTGAGTACGTCTCGGACGCGTACGTCAACACAGGCAGCGACGGCTACGTGGCCGCACACTGCTCCTGATCCCGAAGGGAGCCCGCCCCCGTCCCGGAGCCATAATCGTCCCGTGAGCGACGAATCCGGCACCCAGGACATCCCCGCGGGCTCCCCAGCGGGCGGCCCCCGCCCCGAACCGATCCGCTTCTTCGGCACGACCTGGGCGAACCACGACAACGGCTACGCCCTCCGCCGCGTCGGCGTGGCCGTGGGCTCCCTCGCCGCGGCCGTCGCCTCCTGCCTGATCCTCCGCTTCGCCTACGAGGGCCTCCAGATCGCTGACACCGGCAGCTTCGTGACCGTCCTCGTCATCGCCATGTTCGCCATCTGCAGCGCGCTGGCCTTCCGCAACACCTGGGCCGGATTCGGCAAGCGCCCCGACCCCGACCGCCAGGCCTCCCTCCGCGGCCTGCTCGCCATCGGCTTCGTCGGCTCACTGCTCGCCTACTTCTTCCGCTCCCTCACCGAGGCGCCCGGCGAGAAACTCCATCGCGAGGAGTACGAGACGGCACTGAAACTGCACGCGAAGCGGAGTACCCGCCGCACCGGCGACCCCTCGAAGAAGAAGCGCCGCCGCTGAACCAGCCGGGATCCGCACTGTCCCCGCCCCGGTTTCTCACCGAAAACTCAGCGCACTCCACACCCGCCCCGGCCACCATGGCCCCATGACGGCTTCCTTCCACACCACCCGCGCCCACTCCTTCAACGCCGCCGCAGCACAGTACGCAGCCAACCGCCCCTCCTACCCGCCCGCCCTCTTCGACGCCATCGAGGAACTCGCCGGCCGCCCCCTCGCCGGCGCCCGCATCGCGGACATCGGCGCCGGTACGGGCATCGCGACCGCACTGCTGCACGGCCGGGGCGCCGAGGTCGTCGCCGTGGAGCCCGGAGACGGCATGGCCGAACAGTTCCGCCTCGCCCACCCGGACATACCGATCATCAGGGGCGACGGCAACGACCTCCCCCTCCTAGCGGACTCCGTCGACCTCCTGACCTACGCCCAGTCCTGGCACTGGACCGACCCCGCACGCGCGGTCCCGGAAGCCCTCCGTGTCCTGCGCCCCGGCGGCGCGCTCGCCCTGTGGTGGAACACCCACGCCCTCGACGTGCCCTGGATCACCGCTCAACTGGACCGCATCGGCGAGCACTTCAAGGCCTACGGCGCCCGCCCGGCCGTACAGGTGAACGGCAGCGGCACCCGGTCCGCCCACGCCGATCCCACCGGCGGCCTGGACTTCGCGGAGCGCATAGTCCGCTGGAGCCGCCACGTCCCCGTCGACACCCACCTCGCCAACATCGGCAGCCACTCGCTGTTCCTGGTCGCGGGCGAGGAACAGGCGGGCGCGTTCCTCGCCGAGGAGCGCCGGATCCTGCTGGAGCTCTTCCCCGACGGAACCGTCGAGGAGACCTACGACGTCGAGCTGCTGGTCACCACCACCGCCTGACCCATCCGACTCCAGCCCCGGAACGGGGCCTGCCCCAGCCCCACCGGCACGACAACCACCACCACCGTCACCCTCCCGCCCGCGCCCGCGTCACAGCATCCGCGCGCCCTCAACTCGGCTGAGCGACGCCGAAAACCAGGGGCTGCACCCGACCTGGTGCAGCCCCTGCGAGATGCCTTGGCCCACGCCCCACCACCCCCCCCACACACACCGGCTTCCCCCGCGTCCTGTGTCTCGGCACCCTGCGTACCCCTGCGCACCCTGCGGCCGTCAACTGGTGGTGCGGTGGGCCGAGGTGTGAGGGCTGCAGGCCGGACTTGGCGGTCACCTCCGCGCGCCCGCGCCGCCGAATGCAACCCGCTTGACGGCCCCAACCCGCAGGAGCATTATTCATCGCATGATGAATAAAGTCGCGCGGCCACCCGACAACAGCACGGAAGACGGCCCGGCCACCCCCGCCGTCCATGCCGACGACCTCACCGTCGTCCGAGGCCCCCGCACCGTCCTGCGCGGCCTCGCCTTCGACGTACCCCGCGGCCAGATCACCGGCCTCCTCGGCCCCTCGGGATGCGGCAAGTCCACGCTGATGCGCTCGATCGTCGGCACCCAGGCCAAGGTCACCGGCACCCTCGACGTCCTCGGCCACCCCGCCGGACACACCTCACTCCGCACCCGCATCGGCTACGTCACCCAGGCACCCTCCGTCTACGACGACCTGACCGTCCGCCAGAACCTCGACTACTTCGCCGCGATCCTCGCCCCCGGCCGCGCGGCAGCCGACCGCCGCCACTCCGACGTCACCCGGGCCATCACCGACGTCGACCTCACCACCCACGCCGACTCCCTCGCCGGCAACCTCTCCGGCGGCCAGCGCAGCCGCGTCTCCCTCGCCGTCGCCCTCCTCGGCACCCCCGAACTCCTCGTCCTCGACGAACCAACCGTCGGCCTCGACCCCGTCCTGCGCCGAGACCTCTGGAACCTGTTCCACGACATCGCGGCCCGCCGCGGCGCCACCCTCCTCATCTCCTCCCACGTCATGGACGAGGCCGAGCGCTGCCACCGACTCCTCCTGATGCGCCAGGGCGGGATCCTCGCCGACGACACCCCCGAGGCCCTGCGCACCCGCACGAACTCCGACACCGTCGAGGAGGCCTTCCTCCGCCTCGTCGACCAGGCCGCCGAGGCAAGCCGCACCAAGGAGCCCACGCGATGACCACGACGACCCCGACCCCGATCAGGCCCGCGCCCGCCCCCACCGGCGCCCTCAGCCTCTCCCGCACCACCGCCACCGCGGCCCGGGTCCTGCGCCAGCTCCGCCACGACCCACGCACCATCGCGATGCTGATCCTGATCCCCTGTGTGATGCTGCTCCTGCTGCGCTACGTCTTCGACGGCAGCCCGCGCACCTTCGACAGCATCGGCGCCTCCCTCCTCGGGATCTTCCCGCTCATCACGATGTTCCTGGTCACCTCCATCGCCACCCTGCGTGAACGCACCTCCGGCACCCTCGAACGCCTCCTCGCCATGCCGCTGGGCAAAGGCGACCTCATCGCCGGCTACGCCCTCGCCTTCGGAACCCTCGCGATCATCCAGTCCGCCCTCGCGACCGGCCTCGCCGTCTGGTTCCTCGGCCTCGACGTCACCGGCAGCCCCTGGCTCCTGCTGCTCGTGGCCCTCCTCGACGCGCTGCTCGGCACCGCCCTGGGCCTGTTCGTCTCGGCCTTCGCCGCCTCCGAGTTCCAGGCCGTCCAGTTCATGCCGGCCGTGATCTTCCCCCAGCTCCTCCTCTGCGGCCTCTTCACCCCCCGCGACAACATGCACCCCGCCCTGGAAGCCATCTCCGACGTCCTCCCCATGTCCTACGCCGTCGACGGCATGAACGAGGTCCTCAGGCACACGGACATGACAGCGACCTTCGTACGGGACGCCCTGATCGTGGCGGGCTGCGCCCTGCTGGTCCTGTGCCTGGGAGCGGCGACCCTGAGGCGAAGGACGGCGTAGGGGACTGGCCGGGGGTGCGTTTCACCCACGTCCCGCCCACCGGACACCGCCCCTGCCCCCAACTGACCGGTGCCAGACTGAACCGCATGAGCCAGAAAGTCGCAGTCCTCGGCACCGGCAAGATCGGCGAAGCCCTGCTCAGCGGAATGATCCGCGCCGGCTGGGCCCCGGCCGACCTCCTGGTCACCGCCCGCCGCCCCGAGCGAGCCGAGGAACTCCGCACCCGCTACGGAGTCGCCCCGGTCACCAACGCGGAAGCCGCCAAGACCGCCGACACGCTGATCCTCACGGTCAAACCGCAGGACATGGGCGCCCTCCTCGACGAACTCGCCCCGCACGTCCCCGCCGACCGCCTGATCATCAGCGGTGCCGCCGGTATCCCCACCTCCTTCTTCGAGGAGCGCCTCGCCACCGGCACCCCGGTCGTCCGGGTCATGACCAACACCCCCGCCCTGGTCGACGAGGCCATGTCCGTCATCTCCGCCGGCACCCACGCCACCGGTGATCACCTCGCGCACACCGAGGAGATCTTCGGCGCCGTCGGCAAGACCCTCCGCGTCCCCGAGTCCCAGCAGGACGCCTGCACCGCCCTCTCCGGCTCCGGACCGGCGTACTTCTTCTACCTGGTCGAAGCCATGACGGACGCCGGTATCCTGCTCGGCCTGCCCCGCGACAAGGCCCACGACCTGATCGTCCAGTCTGCGATCGGCGCCGCGACGATGCTCCGCGACAGCGGCGAACACCCGGTGAAACTCCGCGAGAACGTCACGTCCCCCGCGGGCACCACCATCAGCGCCATCCGCGAACTCGAGAACCACGGCGTACGGGCCGCCCTCATCGCCGCCCTCGAAGCCGCCCGCGACCGCAGCCGCCAACTGGCCTCCGGCAACAAGGACTGACCCCCCGGGCGCGGTCACCGCACCGCGCCCACCACGCAGGCTTCGGCAGCGAGGCCAGGATGCGGCCGGCGCCTCGCATCGCGCCCCACCACCAAGGCCCAGCCCTACCGGGCAGCGTTCAGCACGCTCCCGCTCCGGCTCCCGCCCGCGCCGCTGACGGCTCCGGTATCGGCCGAGTCGATATCGACGACATCCCCATCAGCAACTGCCGGCAGCAGCCCGATCGCGCGATAAGCGGCATCCACGGTCGGCCGCGCCATCGCCCGCGCCCTTTCCGCGCCATCCCGCAGCACCCCCTCCACATAGCCAGGATCCGCGCACAACTCCTTGTGCTTGTCCTGCACGGGCCTCAAGACCTCGACCACGGCCTCGGCAGTGTCCTTCTTCAAGGCGCCGTACGACTCATATACACCGCTCAGCTCCGATGGGTTCCCACCCGTGCAGGACGCGAGGATCTCCAGCAGGTTCGCCAGACCGGGCCGGGCCTCCCGGTCGTACACGACCTCCCGCCCGCTGTCGGTCACGGCCCGCATGACCTTCTTCCGCACGGCGTCCGGCTCGTCGAGCAGATAGACGATCCCGGGCCCGGAGTCGTCCGACTTCCCCATCTTCGAGGTCGGCTCCTGCAGATTCATGACCCGCGCGCCCACCGTCGGCAGGGTGGCCCGTGGCACGACGAACGTGTAGCCGTACCGCTGGTTGAACCGCACAGCCAGATCCCGTGTCAGCTCCACATGCTGAGCCTGGTCGTCCCCGACCGGCACCTCGTCGGCCCCGTACGCCAGGATGTCCGCCGCCATCAGCACGGGATAGGTGAGCAGTGACAGCCGCACACTCCCGCCCCGCGCCCGCTCCCGAGCGGCCTTCTCCCTGTACTGGATCATCCGCCGCATCTCGCCGTCCGTGGCCACGCACTCCAGCACGTACGACAGCCGCGCGTGCTCGTCCACATGACTCTGTACGAACACGGTGCACAGCTCGGGATCCAGTCCCGCCGCGAGCAGCAGCGTCGCGGCCTGCCGACTCAGCCGGCGCACCCGCGCCGGATCATGGTCGACGGTGAGGGCATGCAGGTCGACGATGCAGAACAGCGACTCCGCCCGGTGCTGGTCGTCCGCGACCCACTGCCGCATGGCTCCCAGGTAGTTCCCCAGCGTCAGATGCCCCGTCGGCTTGACCCCGCTGAAGACCCGCGTCATCTCTCCACCTCCTGGTCGAGACCGCCGCCCCGGCCGGCCGACCCTCAGGAGTCCTGGAGGTGGAAACAAGAACGGCCGCCGAGGCGGCGGCCGTTGAGTGCATACGTGACTACGGCCGCCGTCAGGCGGCCCACCACTGCTGGGTGCACGTACGCGATGTCATGCAGGCCAGCGTACGCCTGCAGGGGCCCGTCCGGACCTGAGTTGACACTCCCCAGCCCGGTACGTAGTGTTCTCCGAGTTGTCCGACGTGAGCGCCGACCCCGGTCGGTCCCCGGACAGCCATTCCGCAAGACCAGCCAACAAACGACGACAGTCACTCTGTCTGCCGTCGCCACATTGGCGTGCGTATTCGCGAAATGAGGAATCCACGTTCGAAAGGACGGTGGCCCCCGATTAGCTCGGGAGCCGGGAATCCGCTAAAGTCTCACTCGTCGGAACGGCCCAACAGCCGGGAAGGCAAGCCCCCTCTGACTGGGAATCAGGCCCGAAAGGATCTGATAGAGTCGGAACCGCCGGAAAGGGAAACGCGGAAGCGGAAACCTGGAAAGCACCGAGGAAATCGGGCCGGGAAACGGTCTGGTAGAGTCGGAAACGCAAGATCGAAGGGAAAAAGCCCGGAGGAAAGCCCGAGAGGGTGAGTACAAAGGAAGCGTCCGTTCCTTGAGAACTCAACAGCGTGCCAAAAATCAACGCCA
>NZ_JBVIHJ010000031.1:0-130879 GCF_055570355.1 Streptomyces sp. NPDC031225
GCGCAGTTCCCCGCGCCCCTGAGGGGTGCAGTCAGAGCATGCCCGGCTGTACCCACCTAGGGGCGCGGGGAACTGCGCGACCGGCCACGACGCAGCCGCACCCGGAACACGACCCCTACCGCCCCGCTTCGACCCGCTTCTTCAGACCCGCCAGCGCCCGGTCGATGATGACCTTCTCCGCCTTGCGCTTGATCATGCCGAGCATCGGGATCTTGACGTCGACCGTCAACAGGTAGGTGACCTCCGTCGCCCCCGCACCCGTGGGCTTCAGCACATACGAGCCGTCCAGTTGCCGCAGCATCTGCGACTTCACCAGCGTCCAGGAGACCTCGTTCTCACCGGTCCACGTGTAGCCGAGAACCTGGTCGTCCTTGATGGCGCCCGCGTCCATGACGAGCCGGACCTGCTCGGCCCGGCCGGACGCGTCCGTCGAAAGGACCTCCGCCTGCTTCACCTCGCCCGTCCAGTCCGGGTAGCGGGCGAAGTCGGCGATCACGTCCATGACGTCGGCCGGCGCAGCTTCGATCGTGATGCTCGAACTGGTGTGTTCCGCCATCGCCGTGGCTCCTCCAGATAATCCGGTGAGGAAGGGGTGGTACGCACGTCTGTGCAGCGTGAAGGCTACCGCGCGGACCGACTCACCATTCCAGCGCCCACGGCTTCCCGCTCCCCGCGAAGTGCCCCACGTTCACGCACTCGGTCGCCCCGATCCGCATCCGGCGGGCGAGCGGCTGGTGGACGTGGCCGAAGAGCGCGTACCGGGGGCGGGTGCGGTGGATCGCGGCCAGCAGGGCCCGGCTTCCCCGTTCGAAGCGACGCGCCACCGTGTCGTAGACCAGTTCCGGCACCTCCGGCGGGATGTGCGTGCACAGCACGTCGACCTCGCCGACCGCCTCGATCTTCGCCGCGTACTCCTCGTCGCTGATCTCGTAGGGCGTGCGCATCGGCGTCCGCAGCCCGCCGCCGACGAAGCCGAAGACCCGTCCCCCGATCTCCACCCGATCGCCGTCGAGCACGGTCGTGCCGGGTCCGGCGTACTCCGGCCAGAGCTGCGGCATATCGACATTGCCGTACGTCGCGTACGTCGGTGTCGGGAAGGCCGCGAACATCTCGGCGTACTGCTTGCGCACCGCCTTCTCGATCACGGAGGCTCGGTCGGTGCCGATCCCGGCCCAGAGCCGGGCCCCGAGCTCCCGCGCCTCCTCGAAGCGGCGGGCGGTGCGCAGCTCCACGATCAGGTCGGCGTTCTCCACGCCGAACAGGTCGGGGAAGATCCCGCGTGAGTGGTCGGCGTAGTCGAGGAAGAGGACGAGGTCACCCAGGCAGATCAGGGCGTCGGCGCCCTCGCCGGCTCTGGCCAGGTCACGGGCGTTGCCGTGGACGTCGCTGACCACGTGGACACGGGTTCGGCCGGTTCCGGCGGGTGTGGGTGCCATGACGATCAAGAGTAAGCGTGTGCGGCAAACGTGAACAGTGGCGGCGGGACCTGCGGTTACTGGCCAGTCAGTTAGTAGGTGGACTATTCTGCGCCAGAGAACGCCCATCCGTGTGACGCAGCGAACATCTCGTCGGGACCCCCTGTCGAAGAAGCCATACCGGCGGGTAACGTCCGGGCAGTCCAGTCGTGCTCAGGATTTCAACCAGTGGCTGAAACCGTTGGGGAACCCGAGCACTGCCCGAGCCGTGGACCGCTCCGTCGCATCGCACAACGTCGTGGCGCCGGCGCCCTATGAGGAGCAGCAGTCTTGCGCGAGTTCAGCCTTCCGGCTTTGTACGAGGTCCCTGCGGACGGCAATCTCACCGACATCGTCCGGAGAAACGCCGCGCAGCACCCCGATGTCGCCGTCATCGCCCGCAAGGTGGGCGGCCAGTGGCAGGACGTGACCGCCACGGTCTTCCTGGCCGAGGTGCACGCCGCCGCCAAGGGGCTCATCGCCTCCGGTGTCCAGCCGGGCGACCGGGTCGGTCTGATGTCCCGTACCCGCTACGAGTGGACGCTGCTCGACTTCGCGATCTGGAGCGCGGGCGCGGTCACCGTGCCGGTGTACGAGACCAGCTCGCCCGAGCAGATCCAGTGGATCCTCTCCGACTCGGGCGCGACCGCCTGCGTCGTGGAGCTGGACTCTCACGCCGCGGCCGTCGAGTCGGTGCGCGAGGGTCTGCCCGCGCTCAAGCACGTCTGGCAGATCGAGGGCGGCGGGGTCGAGGAGCTGGGCCGCGCGGGCAAGGACATCAGCGACGCGGCCGTCGAGGAACGCAGCTCGCTGGCGAAGGCCGACGACCCGGCGACCATCGTGTACACGAGTGGCACCACCGGCCGTCCCAAGGGCTGTGTGCTCACCCACCGCAGTTTCTTCGCGGAGTGCGGCAACATCGTGGAGCGGCTGCGCCCGCTGTTCCGCACGGGCGAATGCTCGGTGCTGCTCTTCCTGCCACTCGCGCACGTCTTCGGCCGGCTGGTGCAGATCGCGCCGATGATGGCGCCGATCAAGCTGGGCATGGTCCCGGACATCAAGAACCTCACCGACGAGCTGGCGTCCTTCCGACCGTCCCTGATCCTGGGCGTCCCGCGCGTCTTCGAGAAGGTCTACAACTCGGCGCGCGCCAAGGCGCAGGCGGACGGCAAGGGCAAGATCTTCGACAAGGCCGCCGACACGGCGATCGCCTACAGCAAGGCCCTGGACACCCCGTCGGGTCCGTCCCTCGGTCTGAAGATCAAGTACAAGACCTTCGACAAACTCGTCTACAGCAAGCTGCGCGCGGTCCTCGGCGGCAAGGGCGAGTACGCCATCTCCGGCGGCGCCCCGCTGGGCGAGCGGCTCGGGCACTTCTTCCGCGGCATCGGCTTCACGGTCCTGGAGGGCTACGGCCTGACCGAGTCCTGTGCGGCGACCGCCTTCAACCCGTGGGACCGCACGAAGATCGGCACGGTCGGGCAGCCGCTGCCGGGTTCGGTGATCCGGATCGCGGACGACGGCGAGGTGCTGCTGCACGGCGAGCACCTGTTCAAGGGCTACTGGAACAACGAGGCCGCCACGGCCGAGGCGCTGAGGGACGGCTGGTTCCACACGGGGGACATCGGCACCCTCGACGAGGACGGCTACCTCCGTATCACCGGCCGCAAGAAGGAGATCATCGTCACGGCGGGCGGCAAGAACGTCGCCCCGGCCGTGATCGAGGACCGGATCCGGGCGCACGCGCTGGTCGCGGAGTGCATGGTGGTGGGCGACGGGCGGCCGTTCGTGGGCGCGCTGATCACCATCGACGACGAGTTCCTGGGCCGCTGGGCCGACGAGCACGGCAAGCCGGCGGGTTCCACCGCGGCGTCGCTGGCCGGGGACGCGGACCTGAACGCGGCGATCCAGGCCGCGGTCGACGACGGCAACGCCGCGGTGTCGAAGGCGGAATCGGTGCGGAAGTTCCGCATTCTGTCCTCCCAGTTCACGGAGGAGACGGGCCACCTCACGCCGTCGCTGAAGCTCAAGCGGAACGTGGTGGCGAAGGACTACGCGGACGAGATCGAGGCGATCTACGCGAAGTAGTACGCCCTCTCGCAGCACGTCATGGCGCGGTGTCCTCGGCGAGGACCCGTGCCATCGTGCGTTCGGCGAGCGCGGTGATGGTGACGAACGGGTTCACCCCGATGTTGCCGGGGATCAGCGAGCCGTCGGTGACGTACAGCTTCGAATAGCCCTTCACGCGGCCGTAGTTGTCGGTGGCCTTGCCCAGCACGCAGCCGCCCAGCGGGTGGTAGGTGAAGTCGTCGGCGAAGACCTTGCTGGGGGAGCCGAAGAGGTCGTACCGGTAGATGGTCGAGTTGGCGGAGTTGATCCGGTCGAAGAGCTTCTTGGCCATGCCGGAGGAGACCGCGCTCTGCGCCGCGCTCCAGTCGAGGCCCAGCCCGCCGCTGCCGTACGAGAATCTGGCGCGCTGCGGGTTCTTGGTGATCGCCAGATAGAGGCTGACCCAGTGCTCGAGGCCCGTGGGCAGCGGGGCGATCTCGGCGAAGACGGGGTTGTCGGTGTTGGCCCAGTCGTCGATGCCCATGACCGGCATGGTCGACTGGTTGGCGCCGACGGTGTCCCACAGGTGGTTGGCGCGCCCGAGCATCGTGTTGCCGTTGGGTCCCCAGCCGGCCCCGACGCTCGTGTCCAGTGCCGGGAGCGTCCCCGACTGCCGTGACCGGAGCAGGAGTTCACTCGTGCCCAGGCTGCCGCCGCCGAGGAACAGGTAGGTGCAGCCGTACTGCTTGGTCTCGACGACCGCGCCGGTCTGGTCGATGCGGTCGGCGGTCAGCACCCAACTGCCGTTGGCCGCCCGGCTGATGCCGGTGACCTTCTCCATGGTGTGGATGGTGACGTTGCCGGTGCCGAGCGCGGACGCCAGATAGGTCTTGTCGAGGCTCTTCTTGCCGTAGTTGTTGCCGTAGATGACCTCCTGGCCGAGGGCGGACTTGGTGGCGGTGCCCGCGGCCTCGCGCTGCATGTAGCCGAAGTCGTAGACGCTGGGCACGAAGGTGGTCTTGAGGCCGGTGTTGCCGGCGTGCTTCCGGGAGACCCGGGTGAACTGGTACCACTCGGTCGACTCGAACCAGGCCGGGTCGATCGTGTTGACGCCGAGCATGGCGCGGGCCCGCGGGAAGTACGTGCTGTACATCTCCGCGGTGTCGACGGTCGGGAACTGCTCGGCGAAGTAGGACTGGAGCGGGGTGACGGCCATCGAGCCGTTGACGAGGGAGCCGCCGCCGACACCGCGGCCCACGAAGACGGACATGTTGTCGAAGTGCACCCGGTCCAGGACGCCGGGGTAGGGGTTGATGTCCTTGTTGACGACGTCCAGCCACAGGAAGCTGGCCAGTGGCGCCTCGGTGCGGGTGCGGAACCACATGGAACGCTGGTCTGGGCTTGCGGTGTTGCAGAAGACCTTGCCGTCGGGTCCTGCGGTGTTCCAGAGCCGTCCCATCTCCAGGACGAGTGTGCGGATGCCGGCCTGGCCGAGGCGGAGGGCGGCGACGGAGGCGCCGTAGCCGGAGCCGACGACGATGGCGGGTGCGGACTCGACCGCGGCGGGCTCGGCCGCCTGGGCCGACTGGAGCCCGACGCGGGTGAAGCCGAGAGTGGCCGCCGTCTGGAGGGCGGCCATACCAAGGATCTGACGTCTACTCAGCTGACGCTGTATCAGTTTTCCTGTCATGCGCGCAGCATCGGCGGATTATCCGCGTCCGGCTATAGCAACGTCTTCAACTTTTCCGCCAACAAATCCCAGCGCCACTTCTCTTCGACCCACTCCCGCCCCCGCTCCCCCATCCGCCTCCGCAGTTCCGCGTCGCCGAGGAGGACCACGATCCGCTCGGCGGCCTCCTCGACCGAACCGCCGCGCACGACCCAGCCGGTCTCACCGTCGAGCACGGCGTCCGGGGCGCCTCCGGAGTCCCCGGCGACGACGGGCAGCCCGGTCGCGGAGGCCTCCAGATAGACGATCCCGAGCCCCTCGACGTCCAGCCCGCCCCGGCGCGTCCGGCACGGCATGGCGAACACGTCCCCGGCGCCGTAGTGCGCGGGCAGTTCCGCCCAGGGCACGGCTCCGGTGAAGCGGACGGAGGCGGCGACCCCGGTCTCCCGGGCGAGCCTGCGCAACTCCTTCTCGTACGGGCCGCCGCCGACGATGAGCAGAACGGCGTCGGGCTCCTTCATGAGGATCCGCGGCATGGCGAGGATCAGCGTGTCCTGCCCCTTGCGCGGCACCAGCCGCGAGACACACACGACCACCGGCCGGTCGCTCAGCCCCAGCCGGGCCCGCACGGCGTCGCCGCCGGACCCGGGGTGGAAGGTCTTCTCGTCGACCCCGGGCGGCAGCTGCACCATCCGCCGGGCGGCCTGAGGAGTCAGAGCGGAAGCGATCCGCGACCGCGTGTACTCGCCGAGGTAGGTGATGGTGTCGGTCGACTCCCCGATGCGCCCCAACAGCTGCCGCGCGGCGGGCAGTTGGGCCCACCCGGCCTCATGCCCGTGGGTGGTCGCCACCAGCCGCCCGGCACCGGCCCTCCGCAGCGCGGGCGCCATCAGCCCGAGCGGCGCCGCCGCCCCGAACCACACCGACGTACAGCCGTGTTCCCGCAGCAGCCCGACGGCCTTGCGGGTGGCCCCCGGTGTGGGCAGCAGCATGGTCGTCGGGTCCCGTACGACGGTGAAGGGCTGTTCCGCGTCGAAGGCGGCGGTGGCCTCGGCACCCTCCCGGCCGCGCTTCCAGGTGGAGGCGAGGACGACCAGCCGCTCGGGGTCGAGCCGCAGCGCCATGTTGTGCAGGAACGCCTGGATGCCACCGGGGCGGGGCGGGAAGTCGTTCGTCACGATCAGGGTCTTGTGCATCGCCGCAGACCCTACCGAACCGGCTGCTCACAGCCGGGCGCGGCCGCGTTTATGGCACCCTCACAGGAGAGCGGGACATCATGTTCTCCTCAACGCGCGGACGAGAACGGCAGGGGATCACGTGGAGACGAAGGCCGGGCGGCGGTCCCTGACCGGACTGCTGCTGACCTGGGGCGTGACCAGGCTGCTGCTCCTGCTGTGGGTCTACAAGGTGTACGTCTTCCCGGGCCCGGACGTCACCAGTGACGTGTCGGTCATCTACCAGGGCTGGTACGACGTCCTGCGCACCGGAACGTTCCCGCAGTCCGACGTGACCTGGCAGTATCCGCCCGCCGCGGCCCTCGCGATCCTCTCCCCCGCCCTGCTGCCCTTCCTGGAGTACACGCAGGCCTTCTTCGTCGTCGCCTTCGCCGCCGACCTGGTCGTCCTCCTCCTGCTGCTGTACGCGGGCCGCCGCCCCGGGCGGCGGTTGCGGGGGGCCTGGGTGTGGGTGGCGGGCGTACCCCTGCTCGGTCCGACCGTCTACTCCCGCTACGACGTGATGGTGACTGCGGTCGCGGTCGCCGCGGTGCTCGCGGCCGCCCGGCATCCACGGGTGGCGGGGGCGCTGGTGGGCTTCGGGGCCCTGCTGAAGGTGTGGCCGGCGCTGATCCTCGTCGGGATCCGCAGGCGCAGCGTGTGGGCCTCGGCGGCGGTGACGGTCGCGGTCGTGGCCGGACTGTTCTCCGTCGCGATGCCCGGGGCCTTCGCCTTCCTGACCTTCCAGCGGGAGCGGGGCACCGAGGTGGAGTCGCTGGGCTCCCTGGTCTTCCACATCGCCCGCCACTACGGCTGGGGCGGCGAGGTGCTGCTGAACTACGGCTCGGTCGAGTTCCTCGGCCCCTGGGTGACCCTCGTCAGCACGGCCGCGCTCGTGCTGACCGGCATGGCCTTCGGACTGCTGCTGCTGTGGCGGCTGACGGCCACCCGGTTCGAGGCGCACACCACGGCTGACGCGGCGCTGGTGGCGGTGCTGATGTTCACCACGACCAGCCGGGTGATCAGCCCGCAGTACATGGTGTGGCTGGTCGGTCTCGCCGCGGTGTGCCTGTGCTTCCGCGGCAGCCGGATGGGCGTGCCGGCCGCGCTGGTGCTGACGGCGTGCTTCGTGACGGTCCTGGAGTTCCCGATCTGGTTCGCGGACGTCGTGGGCAGCACCCCGCGCGGTATCGGCCTCCTGCTCGTCCGCAACGGCCTGCTCGTCCTCGCCACCGTCATCGGCATGCGCGAGCTGTGGAAGGCGACGGTCCCGAACCCCGCCCCGGCGGCCCCCGTACCGGATCAGACCGAGGCCCCGGCCCAGGAGGCCTCCGCCTCGTCCTGAACCGAGCCGCCCGCCTCCAGGGGGCGCATGTCAGCCGAGCTGAGAGCGCAGGTACTGCCGCCACTCGGCGGTGAAGCCGGCGAGGTCGGTGTCGAGCACCTTCGCCATGGCGCCCTCGACCGCGCCGGGCCGCTTCCTGTGGGCGCCCACGGCCCGGTAGAACTCGCCCAGCTTCGCCTCGCCCCAGCGGTCCGCGATCATCCGGCAGGCCATCCAGCCGCCCTCGTAGGACAGCGCGAGCCCGGTCGCGGTGCCGCCGAAGCCGAAGTCCGCGTCGGACGGCAGGGCCGCCGGCACCCGGCGCTCGGCGACGGCCTCACCCAGCTCCGGCGCGGCCTCGGCCGGGGTGCGCCCGGTGCCCCGGTAGCCGACCCAGTCCGCGTACCCCTCGGACAGCCACAGCGGGGTCGCGGCGGAGGTGTCGGCACGGGTGGCGACATGGGTGGTCTCGTGGGTGAGCACGACCTGCCTGCCCAGGGTGCCGAGGAGGCCGTACGCGTCGGGGTTGACGATGATCCGGTCCGCGGGCGCCCGGGCCGGGGCGCCCGTCTCGCCGGTGGTGACGGCGGCGATCCCGCGGTACGAGGAGGCGGGCGAGCCGAGCAGGCCCGCCATGCCCTCCAGGGACTTCGGGACGAGCACGACGACGTGGCGGGACCACTCGGTGCCCCAGGCGTCCGACACCGCCGGCACCGCCCGGTCGGCCAGATCCGCGAAGGAGTGCAGCCTCTCGCCGGACTGCCCGACGCCCAGGACGAGGCTGTGGGCCCCCCGGACCACGGTCACCTCGCCCTGGTCCCACAGCTGTTGCGAGGCCTTCCGGGCGGGCTTCTCACCGACGACGTACCACTGGCCGGACGCGTCCAGGGAGAGGTCCAGGACGCGGGCTGCGGTGACGGGGGCCCGGTCGTAGCCCTGGACCTGATAGCGCAGTTCGGCGTCGGCGGTGGCCGTGGAGCCGTCGCGGTGCACTGCGGTGACCCTGTAGGACCAGGTGGCGAGCGGCACCGCGCTGACGTCCTGGAACCAGCCCGCCGCACCTGTCTCGGCTATCTCCGCCCTGTCCCGGTCGAGGACCGCGGCCGCCCGCCGGTCGAGGACGTGCTGTACGTCGGCTCTCGCGGTGTCGGCGGCCGTCGGCCTGCCGCCGCATCCCACGAGGGAGACGAGCAGCAGGCACACCACCACTGCACCATGTCCCGACGCCCGCCTTCGACCAGCCATGTTTCCCGATCGTACGGGCTCACGGGTTCCCGGTCAGGGGCGCGTGACCGTCGCGCCCGGCATCATGCCCACCGGGTCGTAGCGGACCGGGGCGCCGGGGTAGGGCGCGTGGACGACCTGGCCGTTGCCGACGTACATGCCGACGTGGCTGGCGTCGCCCCGGTAGGTGACCAGGTCGCCCGGCCGGGCCTCGGAGAGGGGGACCTGTCGGCCCGCGTAACGCTGGGCCTGCGAGGTGCGCGGCAGGGAGACCCCGGCCTTTGCGTACGACCACTGCATCAGGCCCGAACAGTCGAAGCCGTTGGGCCCGTTGGCGCCCCACACGTACGGCTTGCCGATCGCGGACTGCGCGGCGGCCACGGCGGCGGCCGCCCGGCCCGAGGGTGCCACGGCACCGGTGAGGTCGGGCAGTTCGTCGCGGCCGGAGCGGGAGGCCCGGTCGTAGGCCGCGCGTTCGTCGGAGGGCAGGGAGTTGAGCAGTGCGCGCGCCCTGGCGAGTTTCCTCTCCACGATCCGCTTGTGGGAGGCGACGGCCTTGCGGCTCGTCTCCAGCTCGTCGAGTTTGCGGGCCGCCTCGGTGCGCTCCTGGGCGAGTTCGCGCATGGCCTCCTGGAGGTCCTTGAGCTCACCTGCCTGGCGGGCGTTGATCCGGTCGAGGACGGCGGCCTTGTCGAGGTAGTCGTCCGGGTCGTCGGAGAACAGCAGCGCGAGGGACGGGTCGAGTCCGCCGGAGCGGTACTGCGCACCGGCCAGCGAACCGAGCGACTCCCGCATGGAGTTGATGCGCTCCTGCTGCCGGGCGATCGTGTCCTGTGCGGTGCCGACCTCCTCGCGCAGCGCGTCGGCGCGCTCGTCGGCCTTGTTGTAGGCGTCGGTGGCCTGCTCTGCCTGCTCGTAGAGACGGTCCACCTCGGCCCGGGTGCCTTCGGACGGGGCGGCGTGCGCCGGTACCGCGCCGAGCGCGGCGGCCGCCGCGGACAGCGCGCACAGGGCGACACCTGCGCCCCGGTTGAACCCGGACGTCTGGACAAGGCGGCGATGGAACCCCACGGGAAGCCGCGCTCCTTCCACTGACGGACAGAGACGTTCCCCGGCGAGGGGAAACGCGGCCGACAGTAGCCCCGGGACAGGGGGGTATCCAACGACCTCCGCGGGCACACAACGTGACGCCCCGCCTATGACGCAGGTCATGGGCGGGGCGTGGAGTCAGTCGTGGTTGTCGCGATTCGCCCGAACGGGCGGCGAGTCGTCGCGATCTTGAGCCGTCAAGAGGCTCGGATCCCGCGGCTCAGATCCGCACGCCGAACTGGAACGGCATGTTGTTGATCGACTCGTAGCGCACGACGGTGCCGGTGCGCGGCGCGTGGATGACCTGGCCGTTGCCCGCGTACAGGGCGACGTGGTGCAGGTCGCCGTAGAAGATGACCAGGTCGCCGACCTTGAGGTCGGCCATGCTGTAGATGCGCGTACCGGCGTTGGCCTGGGCCTGGGAGGTGCGCGGGATGGTGATGCCGGCCTGGGCGTAGGCCCAGGAGGTCAGGCCCGAGCAGTCGTAGGAGGCGGTGCCGGTGGCGCCGTAGACGTACGGCTTGCCGAGCTGGGTCTGGGCGGCGTTGAAGGCCGCCTGGGCCCGGGCGGAGGACGCGGGGGCGTCACCGAGGTCCACGCGCTCGGTGGCGGAGCGGCTGGCGCGGGAGTCGGCGGCGGCGAGGGCGGCCTTCTCGGCGGCCGTCAGCGAGTTGAGGAGCTTCTGCGCCTCGGCGAGCTTGCCCTGAACGGCCTTCTTCTGCTTGGCCAGTTCGGTGCGCGTGCTCGCGAGGTCCTGGAGCTTCTCGGAGGCCTCGGCGCGGTCCTGGGCCAGCTCGCGCTGCTTCTCCTGGATCTTCTTCAGCGCCTCGACCTGCTGGGAGCTGAGCTGGTCCGCGGTGGATGCCTTGTCCAGGTAGTCGTCCGGGTTCGACGACAGGAACAGCTGGAGCGAGGGATCGATGGAGCCGGTGCGGTACTGCGCGGCGGCCGCGAGGCCCATGGAGTCCCGGAGTTCGTTCAGGTCGCCCTGGCCGCGGGCCACGTTGTCCTGGATGGTGGAGATCTCCTTCTGGAGCGTCTCCTGCTTCTCCTTGGCGCCGTTGAGCTTCTCGGTGGCCTGCTCGGCCTGCTCGTAGAGCGCGTCGACCTTCGCCTTGACCTCGTCCTTGCTCGGCTTCTCGCTCGGCGCGGCATTGGCGGCATTGGCACTGAGGGCCACGGCGGCAGCGGCTGCGGTCGTGAGCACGGTCACGCGCGTACGGCTCGGCTGCTTGGGTCGACGGTGGGACGCCACGGAGGTGAACTCCTTCTTTTGAGTGATCACCCGCTCGGAGGTTCGAGGCGCAACCCTAGTGACCTTCCCGTGATCAGTTCAAATCCTCAGGAGGAAAATCTCGTCACGCCATGCATTCTTTGCACATAACTCACATGCAGTGATGCCCGATTGACACTACGTTGCGTGACGATAGGGTCAATTCGGGCAATAAACCTGCAACTTCGATGTTTAGGACAGGCGCTTCAGCAGCACCGCGGAAGCGACCGGCCGAGCCCCCGCCTTGGCGATCCCGTCGGCGACCTCACGGTCGGTCGAGGCGACGATCACCGGCCGTCCGGGCGGCTCGGCGCGCACCAGCTGACGGATCAACTCGTCGGCGGTGACACCCGGCTTGGAGAACAGCACCCGCACCCCGCGCGGCGGCGCGAGCAGCACCGGCGCGACCAGCTCGGCCCCGTCGAAGACACAGGTCACCTCCGCCCCGGTCTGCGCGGCGAGCTGGGAGAGCTGCCCGAGGAGCCTGAGGCGCTGCTTCTCCAGCGGCATCTGCGGATAGCCGGTCTTGGTGACGTTGTAGCCGTCGACCACCAAGTGCGCCTGGGGCAGGGCGAGAAGCTGGTCCAGGATCGCGGGGTCGTTCTCCGACAGCGCCCGCGCGGCGATGTCCTTCGGGGTCATACGGCCCGGTTCGACCGCGTCCACGGTCTCGGCGGGACGCACGGACACAGGCGGCAACGCCAGCTCCCGGCGCAGACCCTGGGCCGCGTCCAGAACGGTGTCGAGGAGCAGCCGTACGCGCATGTCCTCGACACTGCGCCCCTCCCGTGCCGCTCTGCGCGTGGCCTCCAGGGCGGCCTCCACCTCCGCGAGGCGACCCTTGAGGCGCCGGCTCTCGCTCTCGGCGGCGGACACCTGGACCTGCGCCTCGGTGCGGGCGGTCTCCGTCTCGGCCTGCAGCTTGCGCAGGGCCGCCTCGCCGCGCTTGACGTCACTGAGTGCCGCGCGGAGCTTGCGGTGAAGCGATTCGGCTTCCTTCTTGGCGGACTCCAGCTCGGTGCGCAGCCGCTCGGTCTCGGTCCGCGTCTGACTGCGGGCGGCCGTGAGCTCCTCGCGCAGCCGCTCCAGTTCGGCGCGGCTCTCCTCGTCGGCCCGCTCGGCGTCCGCCCGCTGGGCCTCCTCGCCGGCCGCGGCGACCAGCTTGACCCAGCCGGTGGGCCGCAGAACGTAGGCCGCGGCCGCCACGTCGAGCGGGTCCGCGGCCGGGGGCGGAGCACCGGAGTCGAGGGCACCGGCCAGCTCCGGCTGGACCTCTCTGAACTTCTCCCCGATGCGCTGGCGGAACAGCGGATCGGTCTCCAGCGCGGCCGCCATCGCGTTGCCGGCGAACTTGGCCCGCCGGTTCGGCGCGAAGCGCGCGTACTGCCGCAGCTGTGCGGGCAGTTCCCCGACGGTCAGGCCGCCGAAGCCGTCCGAGACGATGTGCACGACCCTGCGCCGCACACCGTCGGGCAGCGGACGGTCGAGCACCTCGGCGGTGCCGTCGCCCGGCTCCCCGCCCGTGGTCTCCACCATCCGTCACACCCCAATGCCCGCGGGGCCGCTCCGCTCAGGAGTCGGCGCCCGGCCTGTCCACGAGTTCCACCTGATCCACGGCGTTGCACCAGCGGCACCGCACCGACTCGATGGTCTCACTGACCACCTCGCGCTCCTCGACCTTCGGTTCCCCGGCCAGGTCGAGGTGGACGTACTCGACCACCTTCGACGAGCGGGTCACGTCGAAGCGCGTGAGGTTGCCGCAGAGGGTGCAGCGCCACCGCGTCGAGGCGGTCGGGAGGGGAACCGTCATCGTGACTGTGCTCTTTCCTTCTAGGCCTTCTATTGTCCGCGACACACCGTGGTCCCCGGTGTGTGGCTCGTAACCCTAAGGCCTGGCGGGTACTCGCCGCTCGGGCGTCCATCGCGGCGAGGCGGTCTGTTCCGTTGCGTCCGGTTACGTCATGCTCTGTGTTCATGATCAGCAACCGGAGGGTGACGGTCGGTGGAGCACGCGGGTCGCTGTGGGGGCCTGCACCGGTCACCTACGGCCTCATCGCCCTGTGCTGCCTCGTCTTCCTTGCCGGCCCCGCCTCGGGCCTCAATCCGTCGTACGGCTCCGGGGACGCGCTCCTGGCCACCCAGCAGGCCTATTTCCACCGCTGGGGCGTGGTCCCGGCCGAGCTCTTCCAGGGCTCCCCCGGCGCCGTCCTCACCCCGGCCACCGCACTGTTCATCCACGGCAGCTGGGTGCACCTGCTGGGCAACATGCTCTTCCTGTACGTCTTCGGCGTGATGACCGAGGAACGGATGGGCCGGGCGCAGTTCCTCCTCTTCTACGTCGTCTGCGGCTACCTCGCACTGGTGGGCTACGCGGCTGCCAACGCCGGCTCCGAGCAGTCCCTGGTCGGAGCCTCCGGGGCGATCTCCGCGGTCCTCGGAGCGTTCCTCTACCTGTTCCCCGGGGCCCGGGTGACCAGTCTCCTGCCGTTCCTCTTCTTCCTCCCGCTGCGCTTCCCCGCCTGGGTCGTCCTCCCTTTCTGGGCCTCCCTGCAGTGGCTGGCGGCGGGCCGCGCGAGCGAGGGACCGGGGGTGGCCTATCTGGCCCACCTGGTGGGCTTCGGCCTGGGCCTGGTCTTCGCCTGGGTGCGATTCGGCCGTACCACTAGAGTGAAGGCCGCCCCAGCTCCGTCCCCCGAGGGAGAGAACCAACCGTGATCACCGCGATCGTCCTCATCAAGACCAGCGTGGACCGGATCCCCGAGATCGCGGAACGGATCGCCGCACTGGATTCCGTGAGTGAGGTCTTCTCCGTCACTGGCACGTACGACCTGATCGCCATGGTCCGGGTGAAGCAGCACGAGGACCTCGCGGAGGTCATCCCCGGCAGCATCAGCAAGATCCCGGGCGTGGAGGGCACGGACACCCACGTGGCGTTCCGCACGTACTCCCAGCACGACCTGGAGGCCGCGTTCGCGATCGGCCTCGACGGCTAGCTAGGAGTCGAGCGGGAGCACGGTGATGCCGTCGGCGGTCGCGACGTACACGCGGCCGCCCCGGACGACCGGGCTCTGGGTCCCGACGGACGCCCCGCCCTCGACGCGCTTGTGCCAGACCTGCTTGCCTTTGCGGTCGATGCCATAAAGCGTCGAGCCGCGGCGGACGTAGACGGTGTCGCCGACGACCGTCGGGTTGCTGTACTGGCTTCCCTCGTCGGTGAAATGGAAGGACCACGCCGTCGATCCGTCGGCGGGGTCGAGAGCCACGAGCTCGTAGTCGGACGCGGTGACGCCCAGGCCGCCGAAGGGCACGCAGGTGAAGTAGCGGCTGCCGTACACCCTGGTGTTGGTCGCGCTCCAGAGGAGTGTGCCCGCGCGGCTGAGGCCGTGCAGCATCTGCTCGCCGCCCGATCCGACCAGCAGTGTGTCGCCGACCGGCGCGGGCCGCCCGGGGTCGGCGCCGGCCTTCGTCGCCCAGATCCGCCTGCCGCTTTTGGCGTCCAGCGCCTGCACCTGGTCCCCGAAGGTGCCCACGTACACCACGCCGTCCGCCACCACGGGCTCGGCGGTGGGCGCCGGCCCGGTCGGCGTGGACCAGCGCACGCTGCCGTCGGGGGCGTAGGCCCGCACCCCGCCCGCGTCCGAACCGCCGCTGTAGGACACCAGGACCAGTTGCCCCGCGGCGACCGGGAACTGACTGTTCGCGGCGAAGGCCTTGGTCCAGCGGACCTTGCCGTCGCTGCCGAGCGCGCACAGCTTGGAGGCGCCCTCCTGGCCGTCCTCCAGCAGGCAGTACACGCCCTGGGCGGTGGCGAGCGGCGACATGGTCTCGGTGCCCAGCGCGGTGTGCCAGACGGTCCGTCCGTCCAGGTCCAGCGCATGCAGGGAGCCGTCCGCGCCGCCGACGTACACCCGCGTGCCGTCCGGCGAGAGGGCGGCGCAGGGGCCGCGCCGTCCGCCGAGCCCCTGGACCTTGTACTGCCAGCCCGTCGTGGCCGTGCCCGCCGGGGACCCCGCCCCGCCCTTGACGGAGTCCGACGGGTCCCGCAGCCACAGCCACCCGCCCACGCCGCCGGCCGCCACTCCGGCACCGCCCGCCACGGCCCGCAGCAGCCGGCGCCGGGACGGCGGGGCGGGCGGCACCGGCGGGACGTGGGTGACCGCGGGGACGTCCGTGAGGGTCATGGGCGCCACGTACTCGACCCGGCTCTCCCGCTCCCCCGAGTCGTGCCCGGGAACCCAGCGCGCCCCGCTCGGAGCGGCCTCGGGTTCCTGCACGGCACCGGGGGCGTACCACCCCGCCCGCAGTCCCTCGCGCAGCGACTGCGCGGTGTGCCCGGCGGCCGCGACCAGCTCCGTGGTCGTCGGCCGCGCGCCGGGGTCGTCCCGCAGACACGACTCCACCAGCGCCAGCTGTTCCTCGGGTACGGCGGACAGGTCGACGTCCCCGGTCAGGATCCGCAGCAGGACGACCGAGTCCTGCCCCTCGCCGAACGGTTCCTTCCCGCCGGACGCGTACGCGAGAACCGCGCCCAGGGAGAACACGTCACTGGCCGGCACCACCTGGGCGCCGTTGCGGATCTGTTCGGGCGAGAGATAGCCGACCGATCCGACGACCACCCCGGTCCGGGTGAGCGCGGTCCCTTCCAGGGCCCGCACGATCCCGAAGTCGATGACCCGGGGCCCGTCGGGCGAGAGCAGGATGTTGGAGGGCTTGAGGTCCCGGTGCACCAGCCCCTTGGCGTGGATCGCCGCGAGTGCCTCGGCGAGCGCGGCCGCCAGCAGCCGTACCGCGTCCGCGGGCAGCGGCCCCCGGTCGAGCACCGCGTCCCGCAGGTTGGGGCCCGGCACGAACTCGGTGGCCATCCACGGCCGCGCGGCCTCGGTGTCCGCGTCCACGACCCGCGCTGTGTACGTACCCGCCCCGCCGACGGTCTGCGCGGCCCGCACCTCGTGCCGGAACCGGGCGCGGAAGGTGCGGTCCTCGGCGTGCTCGGCCCGTACGACCTTCACGGCCAGCCGCAGCCCGCCCCGCGCCTCGGCGAGATACACCTCGCCCATGCCGCCGGACCCGAGTCTGCCCAGGACCTCGTAGGGCCCGATGGTCCCCGGGTCCGTCTCGCGCAGCTCCTGCACCCCGTGCTCCCCCTGCTTTCCGTACGGCTGCTGAGGGGGAGCGTATACGCGCGTCGGACGTCAGTACGTCAGACGGCCGGGACGCAGCGGCCGTCCTCGGTGCGGTACGTCCACTTCGCACCGTCCGCGACCAGTTCCTTCACAGCCTGCACAAACCGCTCGACGTGCTCGTCCGGCGTGCCCGCGCCGAAGCTGACCCGGATCGCGTTGAGGGACTTCTCGCCGGGCGCCGCCTCGGGGGCCCCGCACTCGCCCTGGGCCTGCGGGTCGCTGCCGAGGAGGGTGCGCAGGAGGGGGTGGGCGCAGAAGAGGCCGTCGCGGACGCCGATGCCGTACTCGGCGGACAGGGCGGCGGCGAAGTGGGAGCTGTTCCAGCCCTCGACGACGAAGGAGATCACGCCGACGCGGGGGGCGTCGTCGCCGAAGAGGGACAGGACGCGGACCTCGGGTACGTCGGCGAGACCCTGGCGGACCTTCTCGATCAGGTACTGCTCGCGGGCCACCAGGCTGTCGAAGCCGGCTTCGGTCAGCGCCTTGCAGGCCGACGCGATGGAGTAGGCGCCGATGACGTTCGGGGAGCCGGCCTCGTGGCGGGCGGCGCTCTCGTGCCACTCCACGTCCACTCCCCCGTCCTCACGCCGGGTGACCTTGCGGCTGGCCCCGCCGCCGGCGAGGTAGGGGTCGGCTGCCCGCAGCCAGTCGGCGCGGCCGGCCAGGACGCCGGAGCCGAAGGGGGCGTACAGCTTGTGGCCGGAGAACGCGATCCAGTCGACGTCGAGGTCCTGCACGGAGACCGGGTGGTGCGGGGCGAGCTGGGCGGCGTCGAGGACGATGCGGGCGCCGTGCGCGTGGGCGGCGGCGGCCAGCTCGCGTACCGGCCACAGCTCGCCGGTGACGTTGGAGGCGCCGGTGACGCAGACCAGGGCCGGGCCCTGGGGGTCCCGGTCGGCGAGGGCCTTCTCCAGGGTCTCGACGGCCTGCCGCGGGGTGCGCGGGGCGTCGAGGTAGCTGACCCGGGCGTCCTGCCAGGGCAGCAGGCTCGCGTGGTGCTCGGTCTCGAAGACGAAGACCTGGCAGTCGGCGGGCAGGGCGGCGGCGAGGAGGTTGAGCGAGTCGGTGGTCGACCGGGTGAAGACCAGCTGGTCGTCGTCCCGGCAGTCGAGGAACTCCGCGACGGTCCTGCGGGCGTTCTCGAAGAGGTCGGTCGACAGCTGGGAGAGGTAGCCGGCACCGCGGTGCACGCTGCCGTAGTAGGGCGCGTACGCCGCCACGTCGTCCCAGACGCGCTGGAGTGCGGGGGCGCTGGCCGCGTAGTCGAGCGCCGCGTAGGTGACCTCGCCGCCCGTGACGAGCGGGACGGTGACATCCCGGCCCAGAACGGGCAGTTGGGCACAAATGGTCTGAACGGGGGCAGCGGTGGAGACGGACATGGGGGAACTCCCGTGAAAAGAGAAAGGTGAGATGGGTGCGCGGAGGCGGGGCTCGGCGGCCCTATCGCATTCGATTGCTCACGGAAGACTCCCTCGAACGACCAGGACCCCTGGTGTCGAGAGGGGCCCGCGCTTGCCGTAGACCTCACTGCCTACGGCCTGGTCTTCACCCGGGGCACCCCGCCACGGACGGAGGGTTGCCGGACAGTCGGCCGGGGCCTCATGACTGTCACTCATGACCTGACACAAAAACCTACGGGAAGTGATCGCGGTCCCGCAACCCGTGTCCGAACTACGGGACCGCGACGCCCTGCTACGCGTTGCTCGCGGCCACCCAGCGCTCAAGCGTCCGCTTCGCCGCGCCCGAGTCGACCGACTCCGCGGCCCTGTCCATCCCGGCCCGCAGCTGCTCGGCGAGCGTCCCGGTACCGGGGTCCAGGGCCACCAGCGCGGCCGCCGAGTTCAGCAGTACGGCATCCCGTACGGGGCCCGTCTCGCCGTCCAGCAGGCGCAGCGCCACATCGGCGTTGTAGGAGGGGTCCGCGCCCCGCAGCGCCTCCACCGGGACCAGCTCGATGCCGACGTCCCGCGGGTCGAAGCTCTCCTCGGTGACCTTGCCGTCGCGCACGATCCACACCCGGGACGTGGACGTCGTGGTCAGCTCGTCGAAGCCGTCGTCGCCGCGGAAGACGAGGGAGGAGTTGCCCCGCTCGGCCAGGACACCGGCGATGAGCGGTGCCAGGCGGGGGTCGGCGACGCCCACGGCCTGTGCCTTCACCCTGGCCGGGTTGGTCAGCGGGCCGAGTGCGTTGAAGGTGGTCCGGATCCCCAACTGCCCTCGCGCGGCGGCCACATGACGCAGCGCCGGATGGAACTTGATCGCGAAGCAGAAGGTGATCCCGGCCTCCTCCGCCACCTCGGCCACCCGCTTCGGCGTCAGTTCCAGATTGACGCCGAGCTTCTCCAGGACGTCCGAGGCGCCGGACGCCGAGGAGGCGGCCCGGTTGCCGTGCTTGACGACCTTCGCGCCCGTGCCGGCGATGACGATCGACGACATCGTGGAGATGTTCACCGTCTTCGCGCCGTCGCCGCCGGTGCCGACGATGTCGACGGTCCGTCCCGGCACCTCAATGACGTTCGCGTGCTCGTACATCGTGCGGACGAGCCCGGTGATCTCCTCGACGGTCTCGCCCTTGGCCCGCAGCGCCACCGCGAAGCCGGCGATCTGCGCGTCCGTCGCCTCGCCGCGCATGATCAGGTCCATCGCCCAGGCGGTGTCGTCGGCGGACAGGTCACGGCCGTCCAGCAGGCCGTTGAGCAGGGCGGGCCAGGAACGGCCCGCCGCGGTGTCGCCTCCAGCGGGGGTCACAGCGCTCATGGGGCCGCTCCAGATGTCGTGGGGAAAGTCTGCCCCCACCCTATCCAGCCCGGTGCACGGCGAAGGGCCCCGTCCGGTGATCGGACGGGGCCCTTCTGCCTCGTGTGGCGAGGGCAGCGATCAGTGGTGGCCGTGGCCGCTCGTGATCTCCTTGTACTCCTCGACGGTCGGCTTGGCGATCTGGGCTTCCTCGCCGTAGTACGCCTCGCTCAGCTTGGCGCGCAGCTTCTCGGAGCCCTTCACCTTGCGCTCGACGCCGTTCTCGTCGACCGTGGCGCCGATCGCAGCCGGCTCGTACTGCTCGTGCGCCGTGAGCGTGTGCAGCTGCTCCTGGCTGAGCGGCTCGTGGATCTCGACGAACTCACCGTGCGGCAGGCGCTTGATGATGCCGGACTCGCGGCCGTGCAGCACCTTGTCCTTGTCGCGGCGCTGGAGGCCGAGGCAGATCCGCTTGGTGGCGATGAACGCGAGGACCGGGGCGACGAAGAACGCGACCCGGACGAACCAGGTGATGGCGTTGATCGACAGGTGGAAGTGGGTGGCCCAGAGGTCGTTTCCACCACCGATCAGCAGCACCAGGTACCAGGTGATCCACGCGACGCCGAAGGCCGTACGCGTCGGGGCGTTGCGCGGGCGGTCCAGGATGTGGTGCTCGCGCTTGTCGCCGGTGACCCAGGACTCGATGAACGGGTAGACCGCGATCGCGACCAGGACCAGCGGGAAGATCACCAGCGGGATGAACACGCCCAGGACGAGCGTGTGACCCCAGAAGTTGATCTCCCAGCCCGGCATGACACGGATCAGGCCCTCGGAGAAGCCCATGTACCAGTCCGGCTGGGCGCCCGTGGACACCTGGTCGGGACGGTAGGGGCCCATCGCCCAGATCGGGTTGATGGAGGCGATCGCCGCGATGGCCGCGATGACACCGAAGACCAGGAAGAAGAAGCCTCCGGCCTTGGCCATGTAGACCGGCAGCAGGGGCATGCCGACCACGTTGTTGTTGGTCTTGCCGGGGCCCGCGAACTGCGTGTGCTTGTGGTAGAAGACCAGGATCAGGTGCGCCACCATCAGGCCGAGCATGATGCCCGGCAGCAGCAGGACGTGGATCGAGTAGAAGCGGGCCACGAAGTCGCCGCCCGGGAACTCTCCGCCGAACAGGAAGAACGACAGGTACGTGCCGACGATCGGCACGGACAGGACCGCGCCCTCCATGAAGCGGACACCGGTGCCGGAGAGCAGGTCGTCCGGGAGCGAGTAACCGGTGAAGCCGGTGAACATGCCGAGGACGAACAGCAGGAAGCCGAACAGCCAGTTGACCTCACGCGGCTTGCGGAACGCGCCCGTGAAGAACACACGCATCATGTGCACGAACATGCCGGCGAGGAAGATCAGCGCCGCCCAGTGGTGGATCTGCCGGATCAGCAGACCACCGCGCACATCGAAGGAGATGTGCATGGTCGAGTTGAACGCCTCGGACATCAGCTGTCCCTGCAGCGGGACGTAACTGCCGTGGTACTCCACCTCGTTCATCGACGGGTGGAAGAACAGCGTCAGATACACACCCGTGAGGATGATGATGATGAAGCTGTACATGCAGATCTCGCCCAGCATGAACGACCAGTGGTCGGGGAAGATCTTGCGCATGTTGGACTTGGCGAGGGAGTAGATCCCGAGCCGTCCGTCGGCCCAGTCGGCGACGCGCTCGCCGGCCGGGGCCTTCTCGCGCGAGCGCGAGTCGGTGGAGTTCGTAGTGCTCATCCGCGCTCCCAGAATGCAGGGCCGACGGGCTCTTCGAAGTCGCCGAGCGCCTCGAGGTAGCCCTCGTCGTTCACGCCGATCCGCAGCTGCGGCAGGGCGTGACCGGCGGGGCCGAAGATCACCCGGGCACCGTCGGAGAGGTCGAAGGTGGACTGGTGGCAGGGGCAGAGCACGTGGTGCGTCTGCTGCTCGTACAGGGAGATCGGGCAACCGACGTGGGTGCAGATCTTCGAGTACGCGACGATTCCCTCGTGCGACCACTCGAGCTCGCGCTTGTCCTTGATGTTGTCCGGCTGGATGCGGACGATCATCAGGGCGGCCTTGGCGATCTCGGTCTGGAAGTCCTCGTCGTGCTCCTCCAGGCCCTCGGGCCTGGCGAAGGTCAGCGAGCCGACCGCGATGTCGGAGGCACGCAGCGGCTGGTCGGTGTTCACGTTGACCAGCAGCTTGCCCTTGGACCACAGGGTGTGGCGGAGCTTGGTGCCGGGCAGCGGGCCGAGGTCGCGCAGCAGCATGACGCCGGAGAGCGGGAACAGGGCCAGCGCGCCGAACATCGTGTTGCGGATCAGCTTGCGACGGCCGAGCGCCGACTCCTTGGCGCCCTGCTTGAAGTCCGCGTGGACCTTCGCGCGGACCTCGGGGGACGCCTCGATCGGGTGACGCTCGTCGGCGATCTCCTCGTCGGACATCAGGGTGCGGGCCCAGTGGACCGCGCCCGCGCCGATCGAGAAGAGGGCGAGCCCGAGGGTCAGGCCCAGCGCGAAGTTGAGCGCGTTGATGTGCCCGATCGGGAAGACGAAGATCGCCCTGTCGTGGGGGATGCCCACGTAGGAGGCGATGAACCCGATCGTGGCGAGCATCGAGACCGTGAAGAGCATGGCCACCGTGCGCTCGGACCGCCTGGCGGCCCGCTCGTCGATGTCCTGCACCCGGTGCTCGTGGGGCGGCAGTCCGGGGTCGGCGAACGGGTTCTTGTCGTCCGCGACGCCTACCGCGCCGTGCCCGTCCTGCCCAGCGGGCAGGTTCTCTTCTGGAATGTCTTGGCTACTCATGACTTCTTGGCCTTTGCGGTCCGAGCGGCGACCCAGATGGCGACTGCGATCAGCGCGCCGAGGCCGAAGATCCAGCCGAACAGGCCTTCGGAGACCGGGCCGAGACCGCCCAGCTCAAGACCGCCGGGGCTCACGGTGTCGTCGCCGTTGACCGCGTTCAGGTACGCGATGATGTCCTTCTTGTTCTGCTCCGACAGCGTGGTGTCGGGGAACGACGGCATGTTCTGCGGGCCGGTCTGCATGGCCTCGTAGATGTGCTTCGGGTCGACCCCGTCAAGGCTCGGCGCGAACTTGCCGTGCGTCAGCGCACCACCCTTGCCGGTGAAGTTGTGGCACTGCGTGCAGTTGTCACGGAACAGCTCGCCACCCTTGGCGATGTCGGCGCCGTCGGGGCCGTACTGCGCCGCGGTCGGGATCGTCGGACCCGCGCCGAGCGACGCGATGTACGCCGCCAGCTGGTCGATCTCGGCCTGCGAGTAGATGACCTTCTTGCGCGGAATCTGCGCGCCCGGCTGCTGGGCCGGCATACGGCCGGTGCCGACCTGGAAGTCGACGGCCGCCGCGCCGACGCCTACGAGGCTCGGACCGTCGGAACTGCCCTGACCGCCGGCGCCGTGGCAGCTGGCGCAGCCTACGGCGAAGAGCTTCTTGCCCTCGTCGATGGCCAGGGACTGGGCGGTTTCATCTGCCTGCGCCTTGCTCGCGGGTGCGAACACGGCGTACAGCCCCCCGGTGCATGCCAGCGCGAGGAGTAGGACGACGAGCGCGGCCAGCGGGTGGCGTCGTCGTGCGGAGAGCTTTTTCACGGATTACCCCGGTGTCAGGATCTTCTGCGTCGATGCTTGCGATGTCGGGAGCGGGCCCGGGCTACTTGATCATGTAGATCGTGGCGAAGAGACCGATCCAGACGACGTCGACGAAGTGCCAGTAGTAGGACACGACGATGGCCGCGGTCGCCTGTTCGTGGGTGAACCTCTTGGCCGCGTAGGTACGCCCGAGGACGAACAGGAACGCGATCAGGCCTCCCGTCACGTGCATGCCGTGGAAGCCGGTGGTCAGGTAGAACACCGAGCCGTACGGATCGGAGGAGAGCGAGAGCCCGTCCTTCTTCACCAGCTCCGTGTACTCGAAGATCTGACCGCCGATGAAGATCGCGCCCATGATGAAGGTGATGATGAACCAGCCCCGGAGCTTCTTCACGTCACCGCGCTCGGCAGCGAAGACGCCGAGCTGGCAGGTGAGGGAGGAGAGCACCAGGATCGTGGTGTTCGTCGCCGAGAACGGGAAGTTCAGGCTGGACGCCATTTCCTTCCAGTGGTCGGGACCCGTCACCGATCGCAGGGTGAAGTACATCGCGAAGAGGGCCGCGAAGAACATCAGCTCGGAACTCAGCCAGATGATGGTTCCGACGCTGGTGAGGTTCGGCCGGTTGACCGACGGGTGCGCGTGCCCGGTTTCTACTGTCGTTGCTGTCGCCACGACCGACATTATGTCGGTCGCTTATCCCGCCCTCACCCCGGGGGGTGCCGTTCGGAGTGTCTCCCTCCTCCGGACCGGTGTTGACGTGGTGTTCAAGGGAGTAGCATCCGGCCCAACGGGCCTGTCCTTACGACGCTGACGTCACGGAGGAACAATGCAGCCGACCGCCACGGTGCTGGTCTACAGCGACGATTCCAACACCCGCGAGCAGGTACGGCTCGCCGCCGGCCGGCGGCCGGCTCCCGACGTCCCGTTGATCGAGTTCCTGGAGTGCGCCACGCCTGCCGCGGTGCTGAAGGAGCTGGACAAGGGCGGGATCGACGTCTGCGTCCTCGACGGTGAGGCCGTGCCGATGGGCGGCATGGGGATCTGCCGGCAGATCAAGGACGAGGTGTTCGACTGCCCGCCGGTGCTGCTGCTGATCGGACGGCCGCAGGATGCCTGGTTGGCGACGTGGAGCCGGGCCGAGGCCGCGGTGACGCATCCGGTGGATCCGGTGGAGTTCGCCTCCGCGCTCGCCTCTTTGTTGCGGGATCGGAAGGCCCTGAGCGCCTAGGAGCTCGGCTCTGCGGTTCGCGGGCGGCTGCGGGTCCGTTGTGGCTGGTCGCGCAGTTCCCCACGCCCCTATGTGGGTGCCCCTTGCGTGTCTCTAGACGCTCTCCGGTCGCAGCCGTGCCGTCTGGTCCGCGCTGGGGGCGTCCGGGGTGCCCGCCACCAGGGCGCTGCCGTCGCGCCACTTCTTCCAGTCCAGGTTCCAGTCCCCGAAGCCGTTGCCGAAGGTCTCCATCGTGTCGCCGTTCGAGTTGATGACCTTCACCACATCACCCTCGTGAACGGTGTCGAAGAACCACTCGGCGTTCGAGGTGCTCATACCGGTGCAGCCGTGGCTGACGTTCTCGTAGCCCTGGGAGCCGGTGGACCAGGGGGCGGCGTGCACGTACTCGCCGCTCCAGGTGAGGCGGGTCGCGTAGTAGACCGGGAGGTCGTACGACTCGGAGGAGCCCTCGGCGATGCCGATGCTGGTTCCGCGCATACGTACGAAGTACTCCTTGCCCAGCACGACCTTGACGCCGTTGCGGGTCTCGAAGCCGGGCTTGCCGGTGGTGACCGGGAGTTCGTTGATGACCGCGTCGTTCTTGTAGACCTTCATCGAGTGTGACGAGGCGTCCGTCACGGCGATGATGCGGTCGCCGGTGGTCAGCTTGAGGGGCTTGGCCTTTCCGCCCCAGAGCCGGTCGCCGATCTTGACGCCCTCCAGGTCACTGCGGACCTGGATGGTGGCGTGGCTGGGCCAGTACTCCTTGGGGCGGTAGTGGAGCTCCTTGTCGCCCACCCAGTGCCAGGCGCCCGGTACGGCGGGCGTGGACTCGACCCGGAGGGCGCGCTCGATGACGGCCCGCTGCGCCTTCTCCTTGACGGGCTTGTCCAGTACGGCGGTGACGGGCTGGCCCACTCCGTACGAGCCGGACTTGGGGCCGAAGGTGACCGTCAGGCGCTTCTTGCCTACGGGCCTGCTGGTGTCGAAGTCGAGGACCTTGCGGCCGGGCGCCCCGTCGTCGTCCTCGGTGCTCACCCGGACCGTGTAGTGGGCGTTCGCGGCCAGCGGGGAGGTGCTGTGCCAGCGGGTGCCGTCGGCGGAGAGTTCGCCCGCCACATGGCGCCCTGTGGCGTCCGTGGCCGTGACGTCGGTGAGGCGCCCGTCGCCGTCGTCGGCGGTCACCTCCAGGGGCTTGTCCGGGTCGGCCTTCTTCCCGCCGCCCGTGGGCGCGTTGAAGGCGATCTGGTCCGCCGCGTCGTACGGCGTGGCCGCCAGCGGGTTCCCGTCGGACCCGCAGGCTGAGGTGCTTATGCCGAAGGCGATCACCAGCATCGTGCAGCTGACGACGGTGCGGGTTCGCGGTGTGTGGTTCATGTCTTCACGCTAGGAAGCGAAGTCAATTGCGGCACGCCGGGCGACTCGTAAGAGTGATCACTCTTGCGGCAAACGCAGGAGCCCGGACGCTCCTGACGGAGTGTCCGGGCTCCTGATGAGCTCAGCTCGTGCTACTGGGTGCGGTTCTCACCGCGGTAGTACTCGAAGACCCAGCCGTACAGGCCGATCATGATCACCGGCACCGAGAAGTACAGCAGCCACCAGCCGATCGCGACCGACAGGAAGGCGAGGGCACCGCCGAAGCCGAGGGCGAGCGGCTGCCAGCTGTGCGGGCTGAAGAACCCGACCTCGCCGGCGTCGTCCGCGACGTCTGCCTCCTTGTTGTCCTGCGCGCCGGCGTCCACCCGCTTGGCCGTGAAGCCCAGGTAGAAGCCGATCATGATGGACAGGCCGAAGGCCAGGAAGAGCGCGGTGGTACCGGCCGGCTCCTTCGACCACACGCCATAGACGATCGCCATGACGAGGATGAAGATGCTCAGCCAGAAGAACATCCGTCCTTGGATCTTCACTTGCCGGCCTCCTTGCCACCGGAGAGGGCCTTCTCACCGTGACCGGCGTTCTCGAGCTGGTCGAGAGCGGCGATCTCCGGGTGGTGAAGGTCGAACGCCGGGGATTCGCTGCGGATCCGCGGCAGGGTGAGGAAGTTGTGCCGCGGCGGCGGGCAGGAGGTCGCCCACTCGAGCGAGCGGCCGTAGCCCCACGGGTCGTCGACGCCGACCGGCTTGCCGTACTTGGCCGTCTTCCACACGTTGTAGAGGAACGGCAGGATCGACAGGCCGAGCACGAACGAGCTGATCGTCGAGATCGTGTTCAGGGCGGTGAAGCCGTCGGCCGCCAGGTAGTCGGCGTACCGACGCGGCATGCCCTCGGCACCCAGCCAGTGCTGGACCAGGAAGGTGCCGTGGAAGCCGATGAACAGCGTCCAGAACGTGATCTTGCCGAGGCGCTCGTCGAGCATCTTGCCGGTGAACTTCGGCCACCAGAAGTGGAAGCCGGAGAACATCGCGAAGACGACGGTGCCGAAGACGACGTAGTGGAAGTGCGCCACCACGAAGTACGAGTCCGAGACGTGGAAGTCCAGCGGCGGCGAGGCCAGGATGACACCGGTCAGACCACCGAAGGTGAAGGTGATCAGGAAGCCGGTGGCCCAGAGCATCGGGGTCTCGAAACTCAGTGACCCCTTCCACATCGTTCCGATCCAGTTGAAGAACTTCACGCCCGTCGGTACGGCGATGAGGAACGTCATGAAGGAGAAGAACGGCAGGAGCACACCGCCGGTGACGTACATGTGGTGCGCCCACACCGTCACGGACAGACCCGCGATCGCGATGGTCGCCGCGATCAGACCCATGTAGCCGAACATCGGCTTGCGGGAGAAGACCGGGATGACCTCGGAGATGATGCCGAAGAACGGCAGGGCGATGATGTACACCTCTGGATGGCCGAAGAACCAGAAGAGGTGTTGCCACAGCAACGCTCCGCCGTTCGCGGCGTCGAAGACGTGTGCCCCGAATTTCCGATCCGCCTCCAGCGCGAAGAGCGCGGCGGCGAGAACGGGGAAGGCGAGCAGGACCAGCACCGCGGTCAGCAGCACGTTCCACACGAAGATCGGCATGCGGAACATGGTCATGCCGGGCGCGCGCATGCAGATGATCGTGGTGATGAAGTTGACCGCACCGAGGATCGTGCCGAAGCCGGAGAAGGCCAGACCCATGATCCACAGGTCGGCGCCGATGCCCGGGGAGCGGACGGCGTCGGAGAGCGGGGAGTAGGCGAACCAGCCGAAGTCGGCCGCACCCGAGGGGGTGAGGAAGCCACCGACCGCGATCGTCGAGCCGAACAGGTAGAGCCAGTAGGCGAACATGTTCAGCCGCGGGAACGCCACGTCGGGCGCGCCGATCTGCAGCGGCATGATCCAGTTGGTGAAACCGGCGAACAGCGGCGTCGCGAACATCAGCAGCATGATCGTGCCGTGCATCGTGAACGCCTGGTTGAACTGCTCGTTCGACATGATCTGCAGACCCGGCCGGGCCAGCTCGGCGCGCATGAACAGCGCCATCACGCCGCCGATGAGGAAGAACGCGAACGACGTGGCCAGGTACATCGTGCCGATCGTCTTGTGGTCAGTGGTGGTGAGCCACTTGATGACCACGCTGCCGCGGTTCTGGCGCCGGACCGGCAGTTCGTCCGCGTAGTGGGACCCTGCTTCGGCGGCACCCTGGGGTTCGTTGAGGATGCTCACAGGTTCGTCGTCTCCCGGTCCTTCTCGTGGGCGGTCTGCTCGATGCCCGCGGGAACGTAACCGGTCTGCCCCTTCTTCGCGAGGTCCTTGAGGTGCTGCTCGTAGCGCTCGGGGGAGACGACCTTCACGTTGAACAGCATCCGGGAGTGGTCGACGCCGCAGAGCTCGGCGCACTTGCCCATGAAGGTGCCCTCCTTGTTCGGAGTCACCTCGAAGGAGTTGGTGTGGCCGGGGATGACGTCCATCTTCATCAGGAACGGCACCACCCAGAAGGAGTGGATGACGTCACGCGAGGTGAGGACGAAGCGGACCGTCTTGCCCTTGGGGAGCCAGAGGGTCGGGCCCGGGTTGCCGGTCTGCGGGTTCTTCGTCGCGGGCGTCCCGAAGTCGTAGACACCGCCGGCGTTCGCCGGGAAGGCGTTCTTGAACCGGGTCGGGATCGCGTCCAGGTTCTTGTCGGTCTTCGCGTCGCCCGTCGAGCCCGCGACGGGCTCGATGTAGTTGAAGGCCCAGCTCCATTGGTAGCCGACGACGTTGACGGTGACGTCGGGGTCCTTCTTGAGGCTGAGGATCTTCGACTCGTCACGGGCCGTGAAGTAGAACAGGACCGAGACGATGACGAGCGGAACCACCGTGTACAGCGCCTCGATGGGCATGTTGTACCGGGTCTGCGGAGGAACTTCGACCTTGGTGCGGCTGCGCCGGTGGTAGATCGTGCTCCACAGGATCAGGCCCCACACCAGTACGCCGGTGGCCAGCGCGGCTGCCCAGGAACCCTGCCAGAGAGAGAGGATCCGCGGAGCCTCTTCGGTGGTGGGGGTGGGCATACCAAGGCGGGGGAAGTCCTTGTATGTGCAACCGGTGGCGGTCGCCAGGACCAGGCCCGCGGTCATTGCCTGCAGCAGCTTCCGCCGCATCGGGCGCCGCGACGTGGGGGTACCACCCGCGCCCTTCAGGCAGCGGGGGAGGTCGGAGCCGTTGGGACTCACGTAGCGCCTTCCCGAGAGTCTCGCCCGCGCGTGTTGGCTGCGGCCTGCCTGCTTCGGTGGTCGGTCGCCGCCCTGCGTCGGGCAGGGGTTTGGATGTTTATGCGGACCAAACCCTAGCCGACGCCCATCCGGGGGTCGCGAGGAGGGGGGCCTACTGAGTTGGGGGTTCGCTGGATTGGCGGCTGCGGGCTGTTCGTGGCTGGTCGCGCAGTTCCCCGCGCCCCTGGGGGTTAGCGTTGGCGTGTGTCTTACTTTGACGCTGCTTCCAGTGCTCCGCTCCATCCCGTTGCTTGTCAGGCCCTGTTGGCCGCCCTTGACGAGGGGTGGGCTGATCCGTCCCGGCTCTATCGGGAAGGGCGGCGGGCTCGGTTGCTGCTGGATGCCGCTCGGGAGGCGGCCGCTGAAGCCGTGGGATGCCGTCCCGATGAGCTGACGTTCACCTCCTCCGGCACTCAGGCCGTCCATACCGGGATCAGCGGGGCACTCGCCGGGCGGCGGCGCATCGGACGTCACCTGATCGTGTCAGCCGTCGAACACTCCTCGGTTCTCCATTCGGCGGAGCCGTTCGAGGTGACCGAGGTTCCGGTGGGCCGTACGGGGGCGGTGAGCCCGCAGTCGTACGTCGACGCTCTGCGCCCTGACACCGCTCTGGCGTGTCTCCAGTCGGCCAATCATGAGGTGGGAACCGTGCAGCCGGTGGCCGAGGTGGCCGCCGTATGCCGGGAGGCCGGGGTGCCGTTGCTGGTGGACGCGGCGCAGTCGCTCGGGTGGGGGCCGGTCGAGGGTGCGTGGTCCCTGTTGGCGGCCAGTGCGCACAAGTGGGGTGGGCCGTCGGGGGTCGGTCTGCTCGCCGTGCGGAAGGGCGTCCGGTTCTCGGTCCAAGGACCCGCCGACGAGCGGGAGTCGGGGCGGGCGCCGGGGTTCGAGAACCTGCCGGCGATCGTCGCGGCGGCGGCCTCGCTGCGGGCGGTGCGGGCCGAGGCGGCGCAAGAGGCCGTACGACTGCGGGAGCTGACGGCGCGGATCCGGGCACGGGTGCCGCGGCTGGTCGCCGATGTGGACGTGGTCGGGGATCCCGAGCGGCGGCTGCCGGGGATCGTCACCTTCTCGTGTCTCTATGTCGACGGAGAGACGTTGCTGCATGAGCTGGACCAGGCGGGTTTCTCCGTTTCCTCCGGGTCGTCCTGCACGAGCAGCACGCTGACGCCGAGCCATGTGCTGAAGGCGATGGGGGTGCTGAGTGAGGGAAATGTGCGGGTTTCCCTGCCGTGGGGAGCGACTTCCGAGGAGGTCGACCGGTTCCTGGAGGTGTTGCCGGGGGCGGTGGCGAGGGTGCGGGCCAAGCTGGGCGCGCCGACACCCTCGACCGCTGCGCACGAGGGCTCCCTGGTCGTGGACGCCCTCGGCAAGCGGTGCCCGATCCCGGTCATCGAACTGGCGAAGGTCATCGGGGACGTGCCGGTGGGCGGGACCGTCCGCGTCCTCTCGGACGACGAGGCGGCCCGCCTGGACATCCCGGCGTGGTGCGAGATGCGGGAGCAGGAGTACGTGGGCGAGGAGCAGGCGGAAAAGGGAACGGCATATGTGATCCGCCGGTCGAGGTGACCAACCCAGGGGCGCGGGGAACTGCGCGACCAGCCCCCACGCGCCCGCAGACGACACTCAGCCCAGATGCCCCTGAACCTCGCTCGCGGCCTCGTCCCCGTACGCCTTGGTGAACCGCTCCATGAAGCTCTCCCGCCGCAGCCGGTACTCCTGCGTCCCCACCGTCTCGATGACGAGCGTCGCCAGCATGCAGCCGACCTGGGCCGCCCGCTCCAGCGACACCCCCCAGGAAAGTCCCGACAGGAACCCGGCGCGGAAGGCGTCACCGACGCCCGTGGGGTCCGCCTTGCGCTCCTCCTCCGCGCAGCCGACGACGATCGGCTCCTCGCCGGTCCGCTCGATCCGCACGCCCTGCGCGCCCAGCGTGGTGACCCGGTGCCCGACCTTCGCCAGGATCTCCGTGTCGGACCAGCCGGTCTTGGACTCGATGAGGCCCTTCTCGTACTCGTTCGAGAAGAGGTACGTGGCGCCGTCCAGCAGGATCCGGATCTCGTCGCCGTTCATGCGGGCGATCTGCTGGGAGAAGTCCGCGGCGAACGGGATGCCGCGCGAACGGCACTCCTCGGTGTGGCGGAGCATCGCCTCGGGGTCGTCGGCGCCGATGAGGACGAGGTCCAGCCCGTCCACCCGGTCGGCGACCGTCTTGAGCTCGATCTGGCGGGCCTCGCTCATCGCGCCCGTGTAGAAGGAGCCGATCTGGTTGTGGTCGGCGTCGGTGGTGCACACGAAACGGGCGGTGTGCAGCGTCTCGGAGATCCGGACGGACGCGGTGTCGACGCCGTGCCGGTCGAGCCAGGCGCGGTACTCGTCGAAGTCGAAGCCCGCGGCTCCGACGAGGATCGGGTTCGTGCCGAGCTGTCCCATACCGAAGGCGATGTTCGCCCCGACGCCGCCCCTGCGTACGTCGAGGTTGTCGACCAGGAAGGAGAGCGAGACCGTGTGCAGCTGGTCCGCGACGAACTGGTCGGCGAAACGGCCGGGGAAGGTCATGAGGTGGTCGGTGGCGATGGAGCCGGTGACTGCGATGCGCACGGCGTGGACTCTCCTGAGGGAGGGTGAATTGACGTTTAACGCTACCGGGTCCGTATAGGGGACTGCGAGCGGCCGACGGCTCGGCGAAGCAGGTAAAACTACCCGATAGTAGATCTTTCTTCGCGGGCCCCGGCGTGCATACGGTGCGGTCATGACGAACCTTGAGCTGTACGCCTCCGCCCCGGCCGACGTGGACGGGGACCTCGCCTCGCTGCGCGGCGACTGTGCCCGGATGGCTCCCCACTGGGCGGTGCCCGACCGAAGCGTTTCCCTCCCGGTGTCTCCCTCCCTCATCCACGGCGTGACGGTTCCCGAGGGCTCCGCCCGGCTGCTGGACGCCATGTCGGAGTACGGCGACTGACTCACGGCGCGCGAGTCGGCGCGCAGAAGGGAACCGTGCGCTCCCCCGCTGCGTCCCATCGGCGTCCCCCGGAAAGGGGATGCGGGATACGACCCCTGTGCCGACCTATTTGACAGGGCCGGGTCAGGGTCGAGGGACAGTTGCACAGCAGAAGGAGCGATGCGGTGGACACCGAGCGACCCGACAACGACGACACCGGCGCCTCCGCCGAGGCCTCCGGCGGCGGGGACGGGAGCGCTGCGGAAGCTCCTGTCGCGCGGGAAGCCGACGGCACGGACGCGCTCGGCGCGGAGGATGCGAGCGGCGCCGGAGAGGAACCGGGCTCCGGGGATTCCGGTGACGAGGAGTCGAGCCGTACCGAGACCGCTCCGGCGGTGGAGACAGACGGCGCGCAACAGCTCCGCGGCGGGACCGACCGGGACGGGGAGACGCTCGGCACCGAAGAGACTTCCGGTGCCGCCGACGGCGCCGACGCCGACGCCGACCGGGATGGTTCCTCGGACGAGGACGCCTCCCTGGCCACCGACGCCGCTGCCGCTGCCGGACCGGACGAGCCCGCGGCCTCCGAGGCCGCAGTCGGTTCCGACGAGCCCACGGCCTCTCTCGCGGCTGCCGCCGACGAGGCCTCGGCCCCTCACCCCGCCGCAGAGCTCCCGGCCTCCGGCTCCGAGGTCCCCCGGGACGACGAGGGCGACGATCTCCGTTCCGTCCGGCGGCGGTCGCCCGTCGCCGTTGCCGCCGTCGCGGCCGCCGTACTGCTGGTCGGAGGCGGTGGGGCGTACCTCGCCGCCAGTGCCTCCGGAGGTTCCGCCAAGGACACCACGTCCGGCGCGTCCGGCGACGACACTCCCCCGCCCCTCGCACTCGACGGTTACAGCGCGGCCGGCGGGACCGGCAACGGCATCGCGCCCGGGGAACCGAACCCGTACGGCGCGACCTACCGCCTCGACGGCAGCCTCCCGCAGGGGCCCGGTTCGGCGCCCGTCTACCGGACCGGGGGACAGGTCACCAAGGCCGAGGTGGCGCGGCTCGCCGAGGCGCTGGGGATCGACGGAACTCCGGTGGTGCGCGGGCAGGTCTGGCGGATCGGGGTCATGGACGGCTCGGGGCCGTCGCTCACGGTGAACCGGCAGGCGCCGGGCGCGTGGACCTTCCAGCGCTACTCCCCCGTCACCGACGACTGCAAGAGCGCCACCGTGTGCGGGCTCGACGGCTCCGTCGGCGATCCGGTGAGCGCGACGGTCGCGGTCGCGGAGAAGGCCGCGGCGCCGGTGCTGAAGGCGGTGGGTCAGGACGGCGCGAAGCTCGACGCGAGCCAGGTCATGGGGGCCAACCGGATCGTGAACGCCGATCCGGTGGTGGGCGGGCTGCCCACGTACGGCTGGTCGACCGGCGTCACCGTGAACGCGCAGGGTGACGTGGTCGGTGGCTCCGGTCAGCTGAAGGCGCCGGTCAAGAGCGACACGTATCCCGTGCTGAGCGCGCAGAAGACGTTGAGCCTGCTGAACAAGGTGCCCGGCACCGACCACCGCATGGGCATCGGCGGCTGCGCCAGTCCCGTACCGCTGAAGGACCGGCTGGAGGCGCCCTGCGGGGAGTCGACGGCGAGCCCCGCGCCGGGCAACACGCTCACGGTCGAGAAGGCGGTGTTCGGGCTGGCCTCGCAGCTGGTGGACGGCCGGCAGGCGCTCGTGCCGTCCTGGCTGTTCGAGGTGCGGGCGGCGGGCGCGCAGAAGGCCTTCACGGTGACGTATCCGGCGGTGGACCCGAAGTACATCGCCTCCCCGGCGACCGCGTCGCCCTCGGCGCCCGCCACCCCCACGGCGCCTTCCGGCGACCCGACCTCCGCGCCGAAGACGCGGGACGTCAAGGTGGACGGCTACTCGGCCGACGGCGACCAGCTGACCGTGAGCTTCACGGGCGGGGTGTGCGGGGACTACGCGGCGGCGGCGAGCGAGAGCTCGGGCAAGGTGACGGTCACGGTGACCGAGACGCCGTGGCAGGGCAAGGTCTGCATCATGATCGCCAAGGAGCTCCAGAAGACCGTGACCCTGGACGAGCCGCTCGGTGACCGTGAGGTCGTGGGCTCGGACGGCAAGGAGATCCCGCTGGAGAAGGCGGGTTCGGCGCGGCTGCCGGAGACCTCCGGGGCCCGGTAGTCCCGACGACGAACGAAGGCGGCGGCCCCGTTGGAGGGGCCGCCGCCTTCGTTCGTGGCTCTGTGTCGGTACCGGACTGTGCCGATGCCGGTCCGGGCCGACTCAGCTGAAGGAGTCGCCGCAGGCGCAGGAGCCGGTCGCGTTGGGGTTGTCGATCGTGAAGCCCTGCTTCTCGATGGTGTCCACGAAGTCGATGGACGCGCCGCCCAGGTACGGGGCGCTCATGCGGTCGGTGACGACCTTGACGCCGTCGAAGTCCTTGACGACGTCACCGTCGAGCGAACGCTCGTCGAAGAAGAGCTGGTAACGCAGGCCGGAGCAGCCGCCGGGCTGAACGGCGACACGCAGAGCCAGGTCGTCACGGCCTTCCTGCTCGAGCAGGGCCCTGACCTTCGCCGCGGCGGCGTCGGACACGATGATGCCGTCGGTGACGGTGCCGGTCTCGTCCGATACGGACATCTACATCTCTCCCGGGTTGTACGGAGACTGCTTGCCGACTGGTGCAACCGGCAAGGCCGCGGATTCATTCCGGGCCGGACGCCGGTTTTCCGGCGCCCCCTTCATGCTCGCACATGCGTTGGCGGTCGGAAAATGTCCGATCGGCTCCCGGTCATTTCCCGGTCGACCGCCGATCGACTCCCGGTCGATTCCCGATGGGGATTCACGTCACATCGACGTTATGAGCATCGTCAAAGTGACGTGAAGCGGGTTATGATAGATAACGTCAGTTCGACGAAAAGTAGAAAGGGTGCGTGTCGTGACCACCGCCCAGACCACGGAGCTCGACGTACAGCCGACTCCGCTCGCCCTGTTGCTGCTCGGCCGCGAGGCCGACCCGAGGAGCGAGCGGGGCGTCGAGTGTCCCGGCGATCTGCCCTCGCCGTCCGACCCCGACCTGGTCGAGCGCGCCCGCGCGGCCAAGGAGAAGCTCGGCGACAAGGTGTTCGTTCTCGGCCACCACTACCAGCGTGACGAGGTCATCCAGTTCGCCGACGTCACGGGCGACTCCTTCAAGCTGGCCCGGGACGCGGCCGCGCGCCCCGAGGCCGAGTACATCGTGTTCTGCGGTGTGCACTTCATGGCGGAGTCCGCGGACATCCTGACGGGCGACGACCAGAAGGTCGTCCTCCCCGACCTCGCCGCCGGCTGCTCCATGGCCGACATGGCGACGGCCGAACAGGTCGCCGAGTGCTGGGACGTCCTCACCGAGGCCGGCATCGCCGAGCAGGTCGTGCCGGTGTCGTACATGAACTCCTCGGCGGACATCAAGGCGTTCACCGGCAAGCACGGGGGCCTGATCTGCACCTCGTCGAACGCCGAGCGCGCGCTCAACTGGGCCTTCGAGCAGGGCGAGAAGGTCCTGTTCCTGCCCGACCAGCACCTCGGCCGCAACACCGCGGTCCGTGACCTGGGCCTGTCCCTGGAGGACTGCGTCGTCTACAACCCCCACAAGCCGAACGGCGGTCTGACCGCCGAGCAGCTGCGGGACGCGAAGATGATCCTGTGGCGCGGGCACTGCTCGGTGCACGGCCGTTTCTCGCTGGAGTCCGTGGAGGACGTGCGCGCCCGGATCCCCGGGGTGAACGTCCTGGTGCACCCCGAGTGCACGCACGAGGTCGTGGCCGCGGCGGACTACGTCGGCTCGACCGAGTACATCATCAAGGCCCTGGAGGCGGCCCCGGCCGGCTCGAAGTGGGCCATCGGCACTGAGCTCAATCTCGTACGACGCCTCGCGAACCGTTTCGCACCGGAGGGCAAGGAGATCGTCTTCCTCGACAAGACCGTCTGCTTCTGCTCGACCATGAACCGCATCGACCTGCCCCACCTGGTCTGGACCCTGGAGTCGCTGGCCGCGGGCAAACTCGTCAACCGGATCGAGGTCGACAAGGAGACGGAGGCGTTCGCGAAGCTGGCGCTGGAGCGGATGCTGGCGCTGCCGTAGGACGGCCGCGGACTCCGCTCACCCCGACGCCCCGGGGTGAGCGGGGTCGAGGCTGAAGACGGTGCCGTCCGGGGTCCCGGCGATCAGCGCGCCGCCGTACGGCAGCACCTCGGACTTGATCACGTCGCCGCTCGCGAGCTGCTCGGCGTGCGCGCCCGTCTCCCACAGCAGCGTGCCCTTGCGCGCGTCGAGAGCCGCGACCCGGCCGCTGGTACTGACCAGGTACAGAGTGCGGGTGCGGCTGTCGTACGTGGGCTGGCCCGAGCCCTCGGCGCCGGTCCGGGTCTGCCACAGCTGCTTGCCGGTCAGCGGGGACACGGCGGTCACCTGGCCGTTGGCCTCGGTGATCCACAGGGTGTCGGCGGCCAGCGTCACCGCGCCCTCGTAGGTCTTCGACAGCTTCGTCGTGGTACCGGCGCCGCCGTCCGGGTCGAGGAGCATGATCTTGCCGAACGTCAGCTCCTCGGGGCGCGCCGGACCGACGGTGCCCCCGATCACAAGGGCAGGCCGGCCGTCGATGACGCCGAGCAGGCCGCTCGTGTACGGGGTCTTCAGCCGCCTGACGACCGATCCGTCGCTCCGGTTCAGCTCCAGGACCTCGGCGGTCCGGGTCTCGTCGCCCGGGAAGCAGTGCGCGTACAGGGCGGAGCCGGCCGTCGGGAACATGCAGTAGTTGTGGGCGGGCATCCGTGCGGTCCACCGGTCGGCGCCGGTGCGCGGGTCGCGGGCCGTCACCGACCGGCCGTCGGCGTCGGTGGTCAGGACCAGGTCGCCGGACAGGGCCAGGTCGACGCTCACGTCGTTCACCTTGCGGGCCCACAGCTTCTCGCCGCTGCCCGCGTCGAGGGCGACGACGCTGACCGTGCCGTCCCCGGCGCCGACCGGGTAGACGACCTGCCGGACGAGCACCGCGCCGTCCCGCACACCGAGGAGCGTGAAGCTGTTCAGCCCCTTCCTGCCGGAGCCGTCGGACGCGAGGGCGGAGCGCCAGACGGTCCTGCCGGTACGGCCGTCCAGGCGGACCGGAAGGATGTTGTTGCCCGCGCAGTAGACCGCGTCCTCGTACGTCCCGCAGGTGGCGTCGCCCGGGTCGCCGCTCTTCACCCCCAGCGCCTTGGCCGCGCCCCGCGGCGACGTCTCGTGCACCGTCGTCTGCCAGGGCTGCCAGCCTGCGGGGACCGCCGCCCACCGGGAGGTCACGGCCGGGGCGGCACTCGCCGCCCGGGGGCTGTCCGCGAACCCCGGCCCGAACCGCAGGTACCCCAGCAGTCCCAGGGCCAGCACCCCCACGGTGCCGGTCGCCACGAGCACGGGACGGCGGACACGGCTGCCGCGCCCGGACCTCGTCGTCGCGGCCGCGTCGCCCTCGGCGGAGGTCTCCTGGGCGGTGCGCAGCCGTTCCGCGCTCAGGGTCACTGTGGCCTGGTCGCCCGGGCCCGGTTCGGGCAGGGTGTCCGCGAACTCCTTGGCCAGCCGGTCGAGTTCGGGCCGGTCCGCGGCCTCCTTGGCCAGACAGCGTTCCAGGATCGCGCGCAGCGGCTGTGCCACGCCGTCGAGGACGGGTGACTCGTGGACGACCCGGAACGCGGTCAGATAGGGGCTGTCGGCGTCGAACGGCCCGCGACCTGTGGCCGAGAACACCAGCAGCGCGCCGAGCGAGAAGACGTCGGAGGCAGGACCGACCGTGCGGGCGTCGGTGAACTGTTCCGGGGACATGAAGGGCGGAGTGCCGATCATCTGCCCGGTCTCGGTGAGGGTGTTGTGGTTCTCGGCGGCGCGCGAGATGCCGAAGTCGATGACACGCGGGCCGTCCTCGGCCATCAGGACGTTGGCGGGCTTGAGGTCGCGGTGCACGACGCCGGCCCGGTGGATGTCCCGCAGCGCCTCCACCAACCCGAGGGCCAGCTGCCGCAGTTCGCCGTCCTTCAGCGCGCCCCGCTCGCGGATCCGCTCGGCTAGGGAGCGGCCGGGTACGTACTGGGTGGCCATCCAGGGCCGTACCGCCTCAGGGTCGGCGTCCACGACCGGGGCGGTGAAGGCACCGCTCACCTTGCGGACGGCCTCGATCTCCTGGCGGAAACGGGCGCGGAAGACCTTGTCCGCGGCGTGCTGGGCGTGTACGACCTTCACGGCGACCTCGCGTCCGGAACGCGCCCGGCCGCGGTAGACGATGCCCATGCCGCCGGCGCCGAGCCGGTCGACCAGTTTGTACCCGCCGACCGATCTCGGGTCGTCCTTGTGCAGTGGCACGCCCGAATCCCCTTCCGCGTGCGGCAGTTCGCGCGCACAGCATATGTAACGGGAGCGGAGGGTGCCCTCAGTGACCGCCGCAGGTGTTGAGGCGGGCGGCCCGGCGGGTCAGATAGTCGCGTTCGGCCAGGTTCGGGGCCTTGCGGGCGGCCTCGGCGTACAGACGGGCCGCTGTCGTCAGGTCGCCGTCGCGCTCGTGGAGGTAGGCCGCGACGGCCGTGTGGCGGGGCAGGGAGTCGTCCAGGGCGGCGAGGGCGGCGAGGCCCGCCCGGGGTCCGTCGGCCTCTCCGACGGCGACCGCGCGGTTGAGGCGGACGACGGGGCTGTCGGTCAGACGGGCGAGTTCGTCGTACCACTCGACGATCTGCACCCAGTCGGTCTCCTCGGCGGTGGGCGCGTCGGCGTGGAGGGCGGCGACGGCGGCCTGGGCCTGGAACTCGCCCAGCCGGTCACGCGCGAGGGCGTTCTGGAGGATCCGCACGCCCTCGGCGATCGCCGCGGTGTCCCAGCGGGTGCGGTCCTGCTCGGCGAGTGGCACCAGGCTGCCGTCGGGGGCGGTCCGGGAGGCGCGGCGGGCGTGGTGGAGCAGCATGAGGGCGAGCAGCCCGGCGACCTCGGGGTGGTCGATGACCGCGGCGAGCTGCCGGGTGAGCCGGACGGCCTCGGCGGCGAGGTCGACATCGCCGGAGTAGCCCTCGTTGAAGACGAGATAGAGGACGCGCAGCACGGTGGCGACGTCACCGGGACGGTCGAGGCGCACGCCGGAGACGGTCCGCTTGGCGCGGCTGATCCGCTGCGCCATGGTCGCCTCGGGCACCAGGTAGGCCTGGGCGATCTGGCGGGTGGTGAGCCCGCCGACGGCGCGCAGGGTGAGGGCGACGGCCGAGGACGGGGTCAGCGAGGGATGGGCGCACAGGAAGTACAGCTGGAGCGTGTCGTCGACGTCGGGGGCGGGTCCGGGCGCCGGTTCCTCGTCGATACGGTCCTCACGGCGGCGGCGGGCGGAGTCCGACCGGGTCGCGTCGAGGAACTTCCGCCAGGCCACGGTGACCAGCCAGCCCTTCGCGTCGCGCGGCGGGTCGGCCGGCCAGACGCGGACCGCCTCGACGAGCGCGTCCTGCACGGCGTCCTCGGCCGCCGCGAAGTCGGCTCCGCGGCGGACGAGGACGGCGAGCACGCTCGGTGTGAGGCTCCTGAGCAGGGCCTCATCCACCGGCGTGGCAGTCCGCGACGTTGGGATCCGCCGCGTAGAACGGGCGCAGCTCCAGCCACTCGTGGATCGGCTTGCCGCCCGCGCCGGGGGCTGCCGACAGCTCCCCGGCCAGTTCGACGGCCCGCTCGTGACTGTCGACGTCGATCACCATCCAGCCGGCGATGAGGTCCTTCGTCTCGGCGAACGGCCCGTCGGTGACCGGAGGGCGCCCCTCACCGTCGTACCGGACCCACTCCCCCTCGGGAGCGAGCGCCTGTCCCTCGACGTACTCCCCGCTCTCCTCCAGCCGGGCCGCGAAGTCCCGCATGTACTGCACGTGTGCCGAGATCTCCTCCGGCGTCCACTTCTCCATGGGCACGTCGTTGGCCGGAGCCGGGGCGCCACGGTAGTGCTTCAGCAGCAGGTACTTGGCCATGGTGTCTCTCCTCGGTCCTGATGCGACCCATTCTGGCCGCTCTCACAACGGGGACGGAGCGGGGCACGGGTTCTCGACATCGTCGCGAGAATTCCTTTTTTCACTCCACCCTCGGACGTACCAGCCCCGACTCGTACGCGATGACCACGAGCTGGGCCCGGTCGCGGGCGCCTAGCTTGGCCATGGCCCGGTTGACGTGGGTCTTGACGGTGAGCGGACTGACCTCCAGGCGCTCGGCGATCTCGTCGTTGGAGTGACCTCCGGCGACCTGGACGAGGACCTCGCGTTCGCGGTGGGTGAGGGCGGCGAGGCGCTCGGAGCGGAGGGGGTCGTGCTCGTCGTCCACGTCCCGCTGGGCGAGGAAACGGGCGATCAGGCCCTTGGTGGCGGCCGGGGACAGCAGTGCCTCGCCGCCGGCCGCGACACGGATGGCGGCGAGGAGTTCCTCGGGCTCGCTGCCCTTGCCGAGGAAGCCGGAGGCGCCGGCGCGCAGGGACTGCACGACGTAGTCGTCGACCTCGAAGGTCGTCAGGATGACCACGCGGACGTGGGCGAGGGTCGGGTCGGCGCTGATCATGCGGGTGGCCGCGAGACCGTCCGTGCCGGGCATCCGGATGTCCATGAGGACCACGTCGGCACGCTCCTGCCTGGCCAGACGTACGGCCTCGGCACCGTCCGACGCCTCGCCGACCACCTCCATGTCCGGCTCCGAGTCGACGAGCACCCGGAAGGCACTGCGCAGCAGCGCCTGGTCGTCGGCGAGCAGGACACGGATCGTCATACGGGCTCTCCCGGGTGGTCCCTGGCTGTGCTTCGGGTCTTGACCGGCAGGATCGCGTGGACGCGGAAACCGCCTCCGTAGCGGGGGCCGGTGGTGAGGGTGCCGCGCAGGGCGGTGACGCGCTCGCGCATGCCGAGGAGGCCGTGGCCGCCGCCGTCGTCGGGGTGGTCCTCCTCGCCGGGGCCGTTGTCGAGGACCGTGATCTCCACGTTCGGGCCGACGCGTACGACGCTGACCTCGGCCTTCGGCTCGGTACCGGCGTGCTTCTGGACGTTGGTGAGGGCTTCCTGGATGACGCGGTAGGCGGCCAGGTCCACGGCGGCGGGGAGCGCGGTGCCGTGGTCGGCGCGGGCGACCTCGACCCGCAGCCCCGCGTTGCGGAAGGTGCCGACGAGTTCGTCGAGGCGGGCGAGGCCGGGGGCGGGTTCGGTGGGGGCCTCGGGGTCGCCGGACTGCCGGAGCAGACCCACCGTGGCGCGCAGTTCGTTGAGTGCGGAACGGCTGGCCTCGCGGACGTGGGCGAGGGCCTCCTTGGCCTGGTCGGGCCGCTTGTCCATCACATGGGCGGCGACGCCGGCCTGGACGTTGACCAGGGCGATGTGGTGGGCGACGACGTCGTGCAGGTCACGGGCGATGCGCAGGCGTTCCTCGGCGACCCGGCGGCGGGCCTCCTCCTCACGGGTGCGCTCGGCCTTCTCGGCGCGCTCCCTGATGGCCTGGACGAAGGCGCGGCGGCTGCGGACGGCGTCGCCCGCGGTGGCGCCGATACCGGTCCAGGCGAAGATGCCGAGGTTCTCCTGGGCGTACCAGGGCAGGGGTCCCGCCAGCATCGCGGCGCCGGTGAGCACGGTCATGGTGAGCAGGCCGACGCGCCAGGTGGTGGGGCGGTCGGTGCGGGAGGCGACGGTGAACAGGGCGATGACCGCGGACATGGCGACGGGGGCGCGGGGGTCGCCGGTGACGGACTCGATCAGGGAGACGGTGCCGGTGAGGGCGAGGACCGTGAGGGGGGCGCGGCGGCGGAAGACCAGGGCGACGGCGCCGAGGGCCATGAGGACGAGACTGAGCGGGGCAGGGGTGCGGATGCTCCAGCTGACGGCGTCGTTCTGATGGGGGGCGACGAAGGAGCCGGCCACCATGCAGGCGAGGACGCCCGACGCGAGTATCGCGTCCAGTGCCAAGGGGTGCGCCTTGAGCTGCTTGTGGACGCGGTCGAGTGTGCTGCTCACGTCTGAACGATGGAGGGCGCCTGTCCACCCCGGAACCGGTGGTGGCCGTGGCCCGGGACGACCGCGGTCACCCCGGGATCAGACCGTCGTCGCTCAGGAGGTCCCGTACCTCTTCCAGGGTCGCGTCCTCGGCCGGGAGGATCAGCTGCGAGGGTTCCAGGGAGTCGTCCGGGAGGGGCTCGCCCAGTTCACGGACCCTGGTGAGGAGGGCTGTCAGGGTGCGACGGAAGCCCGGACCGTCGCCGTTCTCCATCTCGGCCAACAGCTCGTCGTCCAGCTTGTCCAGGTCGGTGAGGTGGCTGTCGGCCAGCCTCACCTGACCCTCCCCCATGATCCGTACGATCATGTCGCCCTCCTCGGCGTGGCCCCTACTGCTTGTCGAAGCGAGGGGTGTCCTGCGGCTGCTGCTGGGACTGCGCCTGTCCGGTGCCGCCCTCGATCGCCTGCTGCGACGAGGAGGAACCTCCCGCCAGCTCCGCCTTCATGCGCTGGAGTTCCAGCTCCACATCCGTACCACCGGAGAGGCGGTCCAGCTCGGCCTGGATGTCGTCCTTGTGCATGCCGGACTGGTCGTCCAGGACGCCGGAGGCCAGCAGTTCGTCGATCGCACCGGCCCTGGCCTGGAGCTGGGCCGTCTTGTCCTCGGCCCGCTGAATGGCCAGGCCCACGTCGCCCATCTCCTCGGAGATGCCGGAAAAGGCCTCACCGATCCGGGTCTGCGCCTGGGCCGCCGTGTACGTGGCCTTGATGGTCTCCTTCTTCGTACGGAAGGCGTCCACCTTGGCCTGGAGGCGCTGGGCCGCAAGGGTGAGCTTCTCCTCCTCGCCCTGCAGCGTGGAGTGCTGTGTCTCGAGGTCCGTCACCTGCTGCTGGAGCGCGGCACGACGGGACAGCGCCTCGCGGGCGAGGTCCTCCCGGCCGAGCGCGAGGGCCTTGCGGCCCTGGTCCTCCAGCTTCGAGGACTGCGACTGAAGCTGGTTGAGCTGGAGCTCCAGACGCTTGCGGGAGGTGGCCACGTCGGCCACGCCCCGGCGTACCTTCTGAAGCAGCTCCAGCTGTTTCTGGTACGAGTAATCGAGGGTCTCGCGCGGATCCTCGGCCCGGTCAAGGGCCTTGTTCGCCTTCGCGCGGAAGATCATCCCCATACGCTTCATGACACCGCTCATGGGCTTCGCGCGCCCCCTTCTGACGGACTTCCAGCACCAGCTCTGCGACAGAACCCACAGTACGGGCCCTGCATCCATTGACGCACTGTTCCGGGACGGATGCGGTCATCCCCAAGGACGACTGACCAATCCCTTGCTCCGGCGTGAGGAGTAGGTGACCTTCAGGGTCCGCTCGGGTTCGGCACACGTCCCGCACGGGTTCGGCACGGGTCTGCATTCGGTCACCGGACGTCCCCTCTGTCCCCATGGATGACGACTGGCGTTGCCGGATCGTTCCCCACCGGGCTGGGGTCCAACCCCGGACACCCCTTACCCTTGGGTTTTGTGTTCCGTAGCCGTGCCACCAAGGAAGAGAAGGCCGCCGTCGCCGACAAGGCGCAGCTGACCGACTCCAAGCAGATCCGTGACCCGCAGGCCCCCAAGGGCAGGCCCACGCCCAAGCGCAGTGCGGCCCAGTCCCAGCGCCGCAGCGTCGCCAACACGCCGTCGACGCGCAAGGAGGCCTCCAAGCGCCAGCGTGACGACCGCCGTGCCGCGCTGGAGAGGCAGCGCCAGGCGCTGGCCGGCGGCGACGAGCGATACCTGCCCGCACGCGACAAGGGCCCGGTGCGCAAGTACGCCCGCGACTTCATCGACTCCCGGTTCAACGTGGCGGAGTTCTTCCTCCCGATGGCCGTGGTCATCCTCGTGCTGAGCCTGGTGCGGGTGGGTGCGCTCCAGAGCATCGCGCTGATGCTGTGGCTCGTCGTGATCGTGCTGATCGTGCTCGACGCGATCCTCAACGGCTTCCGTCTGAAGAAGCGGCTCGCCGAGCGCTTCCCGGACCACAACCGGAAGGGCGCGGTCGCCTACGCCCTCATGCGCTCTCTGCAGATGCGTCGCCTCCGGTTGCCGAAGCCGCAGGTCAAGCGCGGAGAGCGGCCCTGAGTACGACGTCTTTCTCCGGGGGCGCGGCCGATGCCTGGCTGGACAAGCTGGGCGGGCTGCGGAACGTCGTACGTCAGGAGCTGGTGGCCCGGCAGCTCGACGAGCAGATAGTCGGGCGGTACCCGGTCGGACAGCGGCTGCGGGTGCTCGACGTGGGCATGGGCCAGGGCACGCAGGCGCTGCGGCTGGCCCGGGCCGGGCATCAGGTGACCGGGCTCGAGAAGGACGCCAGGATGGTCGCGGCGGCCCGGGAGTCCCTGTCCGCCGAGCCGGAGGGCATCCGGGAGCGGATGCGGATCATCGAGGGCGACGGCCGGGACACCGGGGTGCACTTCCTGCCGGGCAGTTTCGACGTCGTGCTCTGCCACGGTGTGCTCATGTACGTCGAGGAGCCTGATCCGCTGCTGGCGGGACTGGCGCGGATGCTGGCACCGGGCGGACTGCTGTCGCTGCTCGTGCGGAACGCCGACGCGCTGGCGATGCGGCCGGGGCTGGCCGGGGACTGGGCCGGCACGTGGGACGCCTTCGACTCGGTGGCGTACCGGAACCGGCTGGGGCTCGACGTTCGCGCCGACCGGCTGAGCACGCTTACGGCGACGCTCGCGGGGATCGGGGCGCCGCTCCGGGCCTGGTACGGCGTGCGGGTGTTCACGGACACGGCCACGGACGAAGCGGAGGTCCCCGCCGACGCGGAGACCCTGCTGGCCTGCGAGGAGCGGGCGGGCCGGACGGATCCGTACCGGGGGGTCGCCGCGCTGCTGCATCTGTGCGGTGTGCGGGGCTGAGCCCGCTCGGATGCCCTGAGCCTGACCCGGACCGGACGGGCCCTCCGGCGAGGGCGACAGCGGCGGCGGTCTCGCCGACGGTGCCGACGATCGCCGAGAGCGGCAGGGTCGAAAGGTCCGTGGCCTTCACGCCTGGCGTCGGCGCGAGGACCGTCCCTGTGACGCCGGGTGAGCAGGGACGGAGGAGGTGGGCGAGGGTGTGCGACTACCCTCGCCCGTCCGTGTCAGGCCTCCTCGGCCGCGCGCAGGCTCATCGGGCCGTAGATCTCCGTGGCGTCCTCGAACAGCCGCACCTGTTCGGCACCGCCGGCGAGCAGGGGCTTCCAGTACTCGCCGAGCCAGGACTCCGCGTCTCCCTGGGTGGTGAACTCCTCCGGCTCCACCGCGGGCTGGGTCTCCGCGCCGTCGGCCTTCTCGAACCGCCAGATCCATGTCGCCATGCAGGCCTCCCTCGTATGGGCACGTTCCGTGGTCGAGCCTATGCGTTCCGCTGGGCCGGACGGAACAAGATCGCGACAGTTCGTCGTCCTCGGCCGGATGCCGGCACAGCCCCGCGCCCCTTGAAGGCACCTCTGCGCGGGCAGGGTCAACGGGCACCGGCGAGAATCGGCTCGTGGAACTCACTCTTCTCGGTACCGGTGCCCCCGACGGTCTTCCCCACCCCGGCTGTCCCTGCGCCGCCTGTGCCGTCGCCGTCGGGGCGGACGCCCGTGGTGCCACCGCGGTGCTCGTCGACGGGGCCCTGCTGCTCGATCTGACCCCCGGTGCCGCCTTCGCCGCCGCCCGCGCGGGGCGTTCACTCGCAGGCGTACGGCAGGTACTGCTGTCGCATCCTCATGACGGGCCGGCGGTCGAGGTGCCTGCCGGGCTTCCGCAGCCGGCCCGGGTGCCGGACGGGCGGGAGTTGGCGTTGCTGACGGGGCACCGGGTGCGGGCCGTCGCCATGGACGCGCCGGGGACCGGCTACGCCGTCACCGGACCCGACGGGCAGCGCGCACTGTATCTGCCGCCCGGAGGCGCGCCCGCCGGGCTGGAGGAGAGGGCCGTCGAGTCGTACGACATGGTGCTCGCCGATGTCGTACGGCGGCCGGACGCGCTGGCCCGGCTGCGGGCCGTGGGAGCGGTCGGGCCCACGACCGACGTCGTCGCCGTCCATCTCGATCACGACGTGCCTCCCGGTGCCGAGTTGCGGCGGAGGCTGGCGGCCGCCGGGGCGCGGGCCGTTCCCGACGGGACGACGCTGACGGTCGGGGCCTACGAGGACGTACCGGACGTGCCGCGGCGGACGCTGGTGCTGGGCGGCGCGCGGTCCGGGAAGTCGGTGGAGGCCGAGCGCCGGCTGGAGGCCTTTCCCGAGGTGCTGTATGTCGCGACGGGCGGGTCCCGGAACGGGGACACCGAGTGGGCCTCCCGGGTCTCCGTGCACCGGGAGCGGCGGCCCGGATCCTGGCGTACGACCGAGACGTGCGATCTGGTGCCGCTGCTGAAGGACGACGGGGCGCCGCTGCTGATCGACTGTCTGTCGCTGTGGCTGACGGATGCGATGGACGCCGTGGGGGCGTGGGACGACGCCGAGTGGGCCGACGGAGGGGAGCGTGAACTGCGGGCGCGGGTACGGGAGTTGACGGATTCGGTGCGGGCCGCGCGGCGGACCGTGGTCGCCGTGACGAACGAGGTGGGGTCGGGGATCGTGCCGGCCACCGCGTCCGGACGCCGGTACCGGGATGAGCTGGGGCGGCTGAACGCGGCGTTCGCGGGCGAGTGCGAGCAGGTGGTGCTGGTGGTGGCGGGACAGGCGCTGGTGCTACGGGGCTGAGGCGTCCGCGCTGCGGGTGTCCGCGGTCCGGGCCTCCGCGTTTCCTGCCTCCGTGCTGCCGGTGTCCGTGATGCCTGCGTCCGCGCTCCCCGGCTCCGCACCATCGGTGTCCGCGATGCCTGCGTCCATGCGGCCGGTGTTCACGGCCCCTGCGGCCGCGTTGCCTGCCTCTGCGCTCTTGCGGGCGATCACCCGGTACGCCTTCGCGAAGCGGGTGCCCGCGAGGAGGAGGGCCAGGGTGTGGTCCAGTGCTCTCGCGGCCGGGATCAGCGGTTTGGCCACCCTCGGGGGCAGGGCCCGGGTCAGACGGGTCGTCACGCGGTCCGGGACGTGCGCGGATCTACGGGTCGTGGTGACGATCGCGCAGCCCTGGGACTCCAGTTCGGCGCGGGGGTCGTCCGGGGACTCCACGAGGAGGTGGCCGCCGGTGCGCAGCACTGCGAGGGCGGCCCGGAGGTCCTCGGGGCCCGGGCTCCGGCCCAGCAGGCTGACGACGTCGTAGCGGCCCCCCAGGCGGGTGGTGATCCGCGGGTCCGTCAGCCGGCCCAGATGGGCCTCCTCAAGGCGTTCGACCGCCTGGGCGTACACCACGCGGGGTGAGGGGTCCAGGCCGTCGAAGGCCGTGTAGGGGAAGAAGGCTCTCGCCGCCTCCGGGAAGTCCGCGTACCCCGTCTCCACGTCCAGCCAGCTCTCCGGTTCGGGGAACGCCAGCATCGCGCGGGCGGTGGAGCGAAGACGCCGTACGGAAGGGGCGGTTGATGCGGTCATGAGGCCTCCCGGCGACGCACGTCAATTCACTACAAAACGGAACGTATGGGATCTCGATCTTGGGTGCAATGACACCAGGGCCACGTGGCGCCCCCGTGTTCGATCAGGGCCGGTACTGTTCGGCGAATGAGCTCGCTTAATCTCGACGACTTCTCCGATCTGATCGAGCGCCCCGACGGCGGGGTGCGTCGCGACGCCGAGGCGCGCCGGGAACGTCAGATCGTGCCGCCCGGGGCGCTGGGCCGCCTCGACGAACTGGGTGAGTGGCTGGCCGCGGCGCAGTCGGCCGTTCCGGTACGAGCGATCGAACGGCCGCGGGTCGTCCTGTTCGCCGGTGACCACGGGATCGCCGGCCAGGGCGTCTCCGGGCGGCCCGCGGGCAGCGCCTCGGAGCTGGTGCGGGAGGTCCTGGAGGGCGGCCGCCCGGTGTCCGTCCTCGCGCGGCGGCTGGGCGTGCCGGTGCGGGTCGTCGACATGGCGCTGGACTGCGATCCGGCCGAGCTGCCGGAGGACGTCGTACGGCACCGGGTGCGGCGCGGGAGCGGTCGTATCGACGTCGAGGACGCGCTGACGGCCGAGGAGGCGGAGGCCGCCTTCCGGGCCGGGGTCGCGGTGGCCGACGAGGAGGCCGACTCCGGGACCGATCTCGTGGTGCTCGGCGATGTGAGCGTGGGCGGCACCACGGTGGCCGGGGTGCTGGTCGCCGCGCTGTGCGGAACCGACGCGTCCGTCGTGACCGGGCGGGGCGGGACCGGGATCGACGACCTGGCGTGGATGCGCAAGTGCGCGGCGATCCGGGACGCGCTGCGGCGGGCGCGGCCGGTGCTCGGGCACCAGTTGCAGTTGCTGGCGACGGTGGGCGGGGCCGACCTGGCCGCGATCACGGGCTTTCTGCTCCAGAGCGCGGTGCGCAAGCTGCCCGTGGTGCTGGACGGGGTGGTCGTGGCCGCCTGCGCCCTGGTGGGGCAGCGGATCGCGTTCCGGGCGCCGGACTGGTGGCTGGCCGGGCACAACAGCGGTGAGCCGGGGCAGGCGAAGGCACTGGACCGGATGGCTCTGGAACCGCTGCTCGACCACGGCGTGACGGTCGGTGAGGGCGCGGGCGGGCTGCTGGCGCTGCCCCTGGTGCAGGCCGCGGCGGCACTGGCCGCCGAGCTGCCCGAGAAGCCCTCGCCCGCCGAGGACGAGCCGGAGGCACAGACGCAGGCGGAGGCGGCAGAGGCGGAGACGGCGACGGAAGCTGTGACGGAAGCGGCGGTCGCCGTAGAACCCGTAGAACCCGTGGAATTCGTGGACGAGAAGAAGGACGAGTAGGGGGTAGCCGCCCGACCGGCTGGGCACTGCCGGTTCCGGCGGTGCGGCCGAGCGCTCTCGCGGCGGAAAAGAGAGACAGGCGAGTGCCGCGGCTGCGCAAGCGCGGGCGCAAGGGGCATGATCGCCCCTTATGGGAGACGTCCGAAATGCCGCGAAGCAGGACCAGTCCGCCGAACCGCCCGCAGACCCGGCACGGCTCGCCGGTGTCCGGCGGGCCTCCACCACCGCCTCCCGGCGGGCGGCCGGGTTCGCCGTCTGGTACCTGCGGGTCGTCGCGTTCGTCAACTTCCTCAGCGCGGCGTGGGTTTCGCTGGGGCAGGACGTGCGGCGGCACAACCAGGAGGACTACTTCACGCCGTATCTGCTGACGGCGGGCTTCGCCTCCGGGGTGTTCACGGCCTTCCTCGCCATCACCATGCGGCGGCGCAAGCGCGCGGCGTGGATCCTGAACCTGGTGTTGTCCGGGGCGTTCCTCGCGCTGTTCGTGCTCGCGATGGCGTTCCCGGAGATCCGGCGGTACGCGCAGAACTGGATCTCGCTGGCCCTCACCGCCGCGTTCGTCGCCGCGCTGCTGGCCGGACGGCGGGAGTTCTACGCCAAGGGAGACCGGTCCAACCCGCGGCTCGCCGCCGCGGTCGCCGTCGGCGGACTGCTGGTGTCCTCACTGCTCGCCGCGCTGCTGGTGACCGTCACCAACGAGGCGTCGAGGTCGTCGAGCTTCACGGAACGCTGGTGGTACGGCACGCTGCGGCTGGTCTCCGTCGCCGCCGACGACTCCCGCTTCGACGGGATCCTCACGCCGAACTGGGTCAACGTCGTCATCAACGTGCTCAGCACGGCCCTCGTGCTGGCCGTCTTCTACGCCGCCTTCCGCTCCAGGCGTGCCGTCGACCCGCTCACCGAGGACGACGAGCGGCGCCTGCGGGAACTGCTGGAGCGGCACGGCGAGCGGGACTCGCTCGGGTACTTCGCGCTGCGCAGGGAGAAGAGCGTGGTGTGGTCGCCGACGGGCAAGGCGGCCGTCACCTACCGGGTCGTCGGCGGGGTGTCGCTGGCCTCGGGCGATCCGATCGGCGACCCGGAGGCCTGGCCGGGTGCGATCGAACCGTGGCTGGCCGAGGCGCGGGCACACGGGTGGCTGCCCGCGGTGATGGGCGCGGGCGAGGACGCCGGGACGGTGTACGCGCGGCACGGCCTGGACGCCCTGGAGCTGGGCGACGAGGCGATCGTCGAGGTCGCCGAGTTCACCTTGGAGGGACGGGCGATGCGGACCGTCCGGCAGGCCTACAACCGGGTCAAACGGGCCGGGTACACGGTACGGATCCGGCGCCACGAGGACATCCCCGCCGACGAGATGGAGGCTCTCGTACGGCGGGCCGACGACTGGCGGGACGGGGCCACCGAACGCGGGTTCAGCATGGCGCTGGGCCGGCTCGGGGACCCGGAGGACGGGCGGTGCGTGGCGCTGGAGTGCAGCGACGCGGACGGTGAGCTCAAGGCCGTGCTCTCGTTCGTGCCGTGGGGGCCGCACGGACTGTCCCTCGACCTGATGCGCCGGGACCGCGACTCCGAGAACGGACTCATGGAGTTCATGGTCATCGAGCTCCTGAACCGGGCCCAGGAGATTCAGATCACCCAGGTCTCACTCAACTTCGCCATGTTCCGTTCGGTCTTCGAACGTGGCGCACGTCTTGGTGCCGGACCGGTGCTGCGGCTGTGGCGGTCGCTGCTCAGCTTCTTCTCCCGCTGGTGGCAGATCGAGTCGCTGTACCGGGCCAACGCCAAGTACCGGCCCATCTGGGAGCCGCGTTTCCTGCTCTTCGAGAAGAGCGCGGACCTGCCCCGCATCGGCCTCGCCTCGGCCCGTGCGGAGGGGTTCCTGGAGGTGCCGGGACTGCCGAGGTGGCTACGGCGTCGGGAGCACCTGAGTACGCACAGATGAGGACCGTGGGATGAAGACACTCGCCCGCTGGGCATGCGCGGAGTGGGGGCAGCTGTACGTCACCGTGCGCGAGGCCCTGCTCCGGCGGAGATGGCGGGCGGTCCCCATGGCGCTGACGGCGGTCGGTCTGACGGCGGCCCTGCATTTCGTGCACAACCAGTCGTGGGGTTACGGCTTCGTCCAGGACGTGGGTGGCGTGCGCGCCGCGGACCCGCTGTGGCTGGCCCTGCTCCGCACTCCCCTCTCCCTGTTCGTCCCCGCCCTGGACCTGCCGGTGTGGGGTGCGCTGGCGCAGATCCTGTTCGTGTTCGGGCTCGCCGAGATCGGTCTGGGCCGGTGGCGGACGCTCGCGCTGGCGTACACGGCCACGCTCGCCGGGACGCTGTACGCGCGCGTGGGCATCTGGCTGGGCCCGGACAGCCTGTTCGGCCTGCACGCCTCGGACGCGCATGTGGTCGACACCGGCCCCTCGGCGGCCGTGGTGGGCCTCGCCGTCTTCCTGGGCTGGCGCTACGGCGCCCGGGTCACCGCGAGTGTCGTGGTCGGCGCCATGGTGGTGGAGGTGCTGGTCAAGGGGAACCTCGCCGGCAAGGAACACCTGGCGGCGATCGCGGCGATGCTCGTGCTGTGCGGAATCTCGGCGGCACGCCGCCGGCGTTCCGGGGGCGGTGGCGGTTCCGGTTCCGGAGGTGTGTTGGGGGACGGTTCCGGGGACAGCAAGGACGCCGGGTCCGGGCCGCCGCAGATCAGGGCCCGACACCTACGGCCCGGACCCGGCCGACGACGCTGAGGACGGAAGTCGGACCCCGGCACCGCGTCGGCGGCGGCGTCCGGCCTCGGACAGGCAGCCCGGCTCCCACCCGCCACCGGGAACCCCCCGATCCGCGCTGACGGCGACGACGACAGCGGCAGGGACGGCCCCGCGATACCGCCCGCTACCGCAGCAAGGGCGGCCGACCTCGGAGGACGGGCCGGCTCCCACCCGCCACCAGTCACGCCCCCGAACTACCCGGACGGCGACGACAGCGGCCGGGACGCCCTCGGGGAGCTGACAGATCCGACCCGCCCGCGCCGTGTCAGAGGCGTTCCGGAGGTGGGGGTGCCATCGGGTTCGGTTTGCCGCCGATCAGGTCCTGGAACCTTCTGCGGGGGCCCGACCAGCGCTTGTCGCGGTGGTAGGCGCGCAGGGTGGCGCGGGCGCGGGCGCGCGGGCGGCGGCCGTAGAAGCGGCGGGCCCAGGGTGAGCCGGGGCGGGCCAGCCGGACCAGACCGATGAGCCCGACCAGCGGAACGATCACGCTGAAGATCGCCATCCGGGTCTTGCCCTTGAGTAGGACGAGCATCGCGAAGAGGAAGTTGACCACGACGCTGGTGATGACGCCGCCGCGGTCCTGCGCCTCCGCCTGCGTCACGTCGTTGACGCCGAACGGTGAGAAGCCCGCGAGCACCAGGCCGACCAGCGCCGCGGTGAGGACGACGACCTCGACGCTCTTGCGGCCCTCCTCGCTCCAGTAGACGTCGTCGAGGTGCAGGATCAGCGCGAACTCGTCCAGCACCAGACCCGCGCCGATCCCGAACACGACCGCGCACACCGCCGCCCCGAAGCCGTGCCGCCCGCTCGCGACCGCGCCGAAGCCCCCGACGACGCTGAGCACGACACCGGGGACCACGTGGTGGATGTGCACCCCGCCGGAACTGACGTTGCCGAAGGGGCCCTTGCCCGCCCGGATGAGGCGGGTGATGACCCGGGTGATCAGGAAGGTGAACACGAACGCGGTCAGGGCGAGGAGGAGCGGCAGCTTGCCGGGTTCGACGATGTTGCGGTGCAGCCAGTGGCCCATGGGCCCAGTCTCCCGGGGCACGGGGCGGTCCGCCCGGCGGATCCGGCGTCCGGGCTACCCTGCGGACGTGTCCATGACCCCCCTCCCTCTCGACGGCCTCCGCTTCGCCTTCGGCACGCTCAGCGTGCTCCCCGTGAAGGTGACCCGCTGGGACCGGGAGGCGGCACGGGGCGGCATGCTCTGCGCTCCGCTGGTCGGGGTGGTGCTGGGCGGTCTGTCGGCCGCGCTGGGACTCCTGCTCCTGTTCCTGGGCGCCTCCGCGCTGCTCGCCGCGGTCGCCACGGTGGCCGTACCCGCGGTGCTCACGCGGGGCCTGCACCTCGACGGGCTCGCGGACACGGCGGACGGCCTGGGCAGCGGCAGGCCCGCCGAGGACGCGCTGCGGATCATGAAACAGTCGGACATCGGCCCGTTCGGTGTGATCACCCTCGTCCTCGTGCTGTTCGCCCAGGTGGCCGCGCTGGCGCAGTCGTACGGCGACTCCTGGGCGCGGGGTGCGGTGGCGGCGGTGGTCTCGGCGACGGCCGCACGCCTCGCGCTGACCCTGGCGGCGCGCGCCGGGGTGCCGGCGGCGCGCCCTGAGGGGCTGGGGGCGGCGGTGGCCGGGGTCGTCCCGCGCCGGGCGGCGGTGCCGGTGGCCGCCGCGGTGACGCTGGGCGCGGCCGGAGCAGGAGCGGTCTTCGGACCGTACGACCTGGTCCGTGCGGTCGTTGCGGTCGCCGCCGCCGTGGGGGCGGCCGAGCTTCTCCTGCGGCACTGCACACGCCGCTTCGGCGGGGTGACCGGGGACGTGTTCGGGGGGCTGGCGGAGACGGCGGCGACGACGGCGCTGGTGATCCTTTCCATGAACCCCCTTTCCATGAACCCCTGACAGGTCCGCTAGCAGGGCCTGCGCCACACTCCCAGCTCGTACTTCTTGAGTATCGAACTCAGCTTCAGGCGGCGGGAGTCCGCGCAGAAGCGGCTCGTCGGGAGTTCGTACTCGACGTGGAAGACCGCCTTGTCCGCCGCGATGAACGGCTTCATGTCCCCGCACTCGCCGTACTGAGCGCACTGTTCGTTGACCGCGAAGTCGAAGTCGTCGACCAGGTCCGGGATCTGGTCGAGGTCGTTCTTCAAGCCCACCGCCATTCCCCGGTCGTGAGCCAGTCTCGCGATCAGCCGGTTGTAGCGGAGCTGGTCGGACGCCGTCAGGTCGAAGCCCGTGCGGTTCTTGTAGCCGTCCATGTTGTCGGGCTCGATCGCGTCGAATCCCTTGGTGCGGCACATGTCGAAGCGGGCGGCCATCAACGGCTCCAGCACGTCCGTGCGGCGGATGTCGAGCCAGCGCTCCCCCTCCCAGCCGTTGCCACGGCCGATCACCGATGCGGGGAACTTCTCCGCGTCGGGCCGCCAGTCCTCCCAGGCGCCCGTGGAGAGGTAGCAGATGACCTTGCGGTCCTCGCGGTGCAGGGCGGTCACGACGGACCTGGACTGGTCGAAGCCGTCGATGTCGTACACCGGCACGTCCACGGAGGTGTCGACACGGCCGGTCAGCTGCCACTGCCAGGCGACGCCGGGCCGGGGCTGCCAACGGGTCTCACCGGGCCCGGAGCCGGGGGCGGCCGAGCAGCCCGCCACCAGGAGCAGCAGGGTGACGAGCAGGAGAAGGGGTTTCGGGGGCAAGGGATGGGCTCCAGGACCGTGGCGATTGTGCGGGCGTCGAGCGGTACGCTCGCCGGAATCAGGTGAGTGTGACCCACCTCACCGGAGGCGGGGGAGCCGGACCGCAGGAACGATCGGCCACCGCCCCGAGCGTAGGCTCGTCCCGGGTGGTCGCCGACAGGGGTGAAGGCCCCGATCGGTACCCGCGCTCGGACGATTCCCGGACGAGAAACAGGGTCGGCCGTCGGGCCCGGTCGACCCCACCCGCTCGACCCCCAGCAACCTCACATCGGAAGCGAGAATTCACCACCGTGACTGCTCTCACTCTCAGCACCGCCGCGGCGCCCGGCCTCCGGGCCGACGCGATCGTGATCGGTGTCGCCAAGGGCGCGAACGGCCCGGTCCCCGCGCCGGGCGCCGAGGCCGTGGACAAGGCCTACGACGGCCGCCTCGCCGGCGTCCTGGAAACCCTCGGCGCCTCGGGCGCCGAGGGCGAGGTGACGAAGCTGCCCGCACCCGCCGGCCTCAAGGCCCCGCTCGTGGTGGCGGTGGGCCTGGGCGCCGAGCCCGAGAAGGACTCCTCCTTCGCCCCGGAGACGCTGCGCAAGGCCGCCGGTGCCGCCGCCCGCGCCCTGACCGGCGCGAAGAAGGCCGCGTTCGTGCTGCCGCTGGGTGATGCCGGCGACGTCGGCGCGGTCGCCGAGGGCGTGCTGCTCGGGGCGTACTCCTTCGACACCTACAAGGAGAACAACGCGGGCGGCGCCAAGGCCAAGAACGGCAAGGCCCCGCTCGCCGAGGCCGCTCTGCTGGGCGGCAAGCCGCGGGACGCCGCGTACAAGGCCGCGCTCGCCCGGGCCACCGCCGTCGCCGAGGAGCTCAACCGCGCGCGCGACCTGATCAACATGCCGCCGAACGACCTGAACCCCGAGGCCTTCGCCGCCATCGTGCAGGCCGCGGGCAAGGAGCACGGCCTCAAGGTGCAGGTGCTCGACGTGAAGGCCCTGGAGAAGGGCGGCTACGGCGGCATCCTCGGCGTCGGCGCGGGGTCGGCGTCGGGGCCGCGGCTGGTGAAGCTGTCGTACACCTCGTCCAAGGCGAAGAAGCACCTCGCGCTGGTCGGCAAGGGCATCACGTACGACTCGGGCGGCATCTCGCTGAAGCCCGCGGGCCACAACGAGACGATGAAGTGCGACATGAGCGGGGCGGCCGCGGTGTTCGCGGCCGTCGTCTCGGCCGCGCGTCTGGGCCTCGACGTCAACGTGACCGGGTGGCTGGCGCTGGCCGAGAACATGCCGTCGGGGTCCGCGACGCGTCCCGGCGACGTGCTGCGGATGTACAGCGGCAAGACGGTGGAGGTGCTGAACACCGACGCGGAGGGCCGGCTGGTGCTGGCCGACGCGCTGTGGGCCGCGTCGGCGGAGAAGCCGGACGCCATCGTGGACGTCGCGACCCTCACCGGCGCGATGATGCTGGCGCTGGGCAGCCGGACGTTCGGCATCATGTCCAACGACGACGCCTTCCGTACGGCGGTGCACGAGGCCGCGGAGGAGGTCGGGGAGCCGGCGTGGCCGATGCCGCTGCCGGAGCACCTGCGCAAGGGGATGGACTCCCCCACCGCGGACATCGCGAACATGGGTGAGCGGATGGGCGGCGGGCTGGTCGCCGGGCTCTTCCTGCGGGAGTTCGTGGGCGAGGGGATCACCTGGGCGCACCTCGACATCGCGGGTCCGGCGTTCAACGACGGCGGGCCGTTCGGGTACACGCCCAAGGGCGGGACCGGGACCGCGGTCCGTACGCTGGTGCGGCTGGCGGAGCTTGTCGGCTCCGGTGACCTGGGGTGACATCCGCCTAGGAGCTCGGTCCCCGAGGGGCGTGGGCGGCTGCGGGCCGGTTGTGGCTTGTCGCGCCCGCGCGGCGGAGCCGCATATCGGCACAGCCCCGCGCCCCTGGGGGGTCACCTCGGCCTCCGTCCACCTATGAGCGTGGAGCCGGTCGCGCCCGCGCGGCGGAGCGCCGCATATCGATACGGCCCCGCACCGCTGGGTGGGTCACCGCGCCCCTGGGTGAAAGTCTCGCTTTCACATGTGAGCGTGTGGTGTCTCACACCCCGGCCCGGCGTCTCGTTCAGGGCCGACAAGTGCGAAGATGGGGCTCGGCAGGACAGGGCCCCCACCACAGGGCCGAGAAAGAGCGGCCGGACACCAGCCGCCGCGCGGTCACTGGAGACCGGCGTACGGCGCACATGCATGGAGGACGTGACGTGGCGAACGACGCCAGCACCGTTTTCGACCTAGTGATCCTCGGCGGTGGTAGTGGCGGTTACGCCGCGGCCCTGCGCGGGGCGCAGCTGGGGCTTGACGTCGCCCTGATCGAGAAGGACAAGGTCGGCGGTACCTGCCTGCACCGAGGGTGCATCCCCACCAAGGCCCTGCTGCACGCGGGTGAGATCGCCGACCAGGCCCGCGAGAGCGAGCAGTTCGGTGTGAAGACCACCTTCGAGGGCATCGACATCGCCGGGGTCCACAAGTACAAGGACGGCGTGATCGCCGGCCTGTACAAGGGCCTCCAGGGACTCGTCGCCTCCCGGAAGGTGACGTACATCGAGGGTGAGGGGCGGCTCTCCTCCCCGACCTCCGTGGACGTGAACGGCCGCCGGGTCGAGGGCCGTCACATCCTGCTGGCGACCGGCTCCGTGCCGAAGTCGCTGCCGGGCCTGGAGATCGACGGCAACCGGATCATCTCCTCGGACCACGCCCTCGTCCTGGACCGCGTGCCGAAGTCGGCGATCGTCCTCGGCGGCGGTGTGATCGGCGTCGAGTTCGCCTCCGCCTGGAAGTCCTTCGGGACCGACATCACGATCATCGAGGGTCTCAAGCACCTGGCCCCTCTCGAGGACGAGAACTCCTCCAAGCTTCTTGAGCGCGCGTTCCGCAAGCGCGGCATCAAGTTCAACCTGGGCACCTTCTTCTCGAAGGCCGAGTACACCCAGGACGGTGTCAAGGTCACCCTCGCCGACGGCAAGGAGTTCGAGGCCGAGCTCCTGCTGGTCGCCGTGGGCCGCGGCCCGGTCTCCGCCGGTCTCGGCTACGAGGAGCAGGGCGTCGCGATGGACCGCGGTTACGTCCTGGTCGACGAGTACATGCGCACCAACGTCCCGACGATCTCCGCCGTCGGCGACCTCGTCCCCACGCTCCAGCTCGCGCACGTCGGCTTCGCCGAGGGCATCCTGGTCGCGGAGCGTCTGGCCGGTCTGAAGACCGTTCCGATCGACTACGACGGCGTCCCCCGGGTGACCTACTGCCACCCCGAGGTCGCCTCCGTGGGTATCACCGAGGCCAAGGCCAAGGAGATCTACGGCGCGGACAAGGTCGTCGCTCTGAAGTACAACCTCGCGGGCAACGGCAAGAGCAAGATCCTGAACACCTCGGGCGAGATCAAGCTCGTCCAGGTCAAGGACGGTGCCGTGGTCGGCGTCCACATGGTCGGCGACCGTATGGGCGAGCAGGTCGGCGAAGCCCAGCTGATCTACAACTGGGAGGCGCTGCCCGCCGAGGTCGCGCAGCTCATCCACGCCCACCCGACGCAGAGCGAGGCGCTCGGCGAGGCCCACCTGGCCCTCGCGGGCAAGCCCCTGCACTCGCACGACTGATCCCTCGGTCGAGAAGCGACTCAGACTTCCGCAATTCGTAAGGAGCAACCGAAACCATGGCGGTTTCCGTAACCCTTCCGGCGCTCGGCGAGAGCGTCACCGAGGGCACTGTCACCCGCTGGCTGAAGGCCGAGGGTGAGCGCGTCGAGGCCGACGAGCCGCTGCTCGAGGTGTCGACGGACAAGGTCGACACCGAGATCCCCTCCCCCGCAGCCGGTGTCCTGGCCTCCATCAAGGTCGCCGAGGACGAGACGGTCGAGGTCGGCGCCGAGCTGGCCGTCATCGACGACGGCACCGGCGCTCCCGCCGCTGCCCCGGCCCCGGCGGCCGAGCCGGTCGCCGAGCCCGCTCCCGAGCCGGCTCAGGCCGCCCCGTCCACCGAGCAGGCCGCTCCGGCGCCCGCTCCCACCGCCGAGGCCGCGTCCGGCGGCGGCTCCGCCGAGGGCACGGACGTCGTTCTGCCCGCGCTGGGCGAGTCCGTCACCGAGGGCACCGTCACCCGCTGGCTGAAGTCGGTCGGCGACTCGGTGGAGGCCGACGAGCCGCTGCTGGAGGTGTCGACCGACAAGGTGGACACCGAGATCCCGGCGCCCACCTCCGGTGTCCTGTTGGAGATCACGGTCGGCGAGGACGAGACCGCCGAGGTCGGCGCGAAGCTCGCCGTCATCGGCGCCCCGGGTGCGGCTCCGGCCGCTGCTCCGGCGCCCGCCGCCCCGGCTCCGGCTCCTGCTGCCGAGGCCCCCGCCCCGGCTCCGGCGCCCGCCCCCGCGGCTCCGGCACCCGCTCCGGCCCCCGCGCCCGCCCCGGCTCCGGTCCAGGCCGCTGCCCCGGCTCCGGCCGCCCCGGCGCCCGCGCAGGCCGCTCCGGCTCCGGTCACCCCGGCGCCCGCGCCCGCCGCACCCTCCGGTGACGACGGTGCCTACGTGACCCCGCTGGTGCGCAAGCTCGCCGCCGAGCACGGCGTCGACCTGGCCGCCGTCAAGGGCACCGGCGTCGGTGGCCGTATCCGCAAGCAGGACGTCGTCGCCGCCGCCGAGGCCGCGAAGGCCGCCGCCGCTCCGGCTCCGGCTCCGGCCGCCACTGCCCCGGCCGCCGCCGCCAAGAAGGCGCCGAGCCTGGAGGCCTCTCCCCTCCGTGGCCAGACCGTCAAGATGCCGCGCATCCGCAAGGTCATCGGCGACAACATGGTCAAGGCGCTGCACGAGCAGGCGCAGCTGTCGTCGGTCGTCGAGGTCGACGTCACGCGCCTGATGAAGCTGCGCGCCCGGGCGAAGGACTCCTTCGCGGCCCGTGAGGGCGTCAAGCTCTCCCCGATGCCGTTCTTCGTCAAGGCCGCGGCCCAGGCACTGAAGGCGCACGCGCCCGTCAACGCCCGGATCAACGTCGACGAGGGCACGATCACCTACTTCGACACCGAGAGCATCGGTATCGCGGTGGACTCCGAGAAGGGCCTGATGACCCCGGTCATCAAGCACGCCGGTGACCTCAACATCGCCGGTATCGCCAAGGCCACCGCCGAGCTCGCGGGCAAGGTCCGGGCGAACAAGATCACTCCGGACGAGCTGTCCGGCGCGACCTTCACCATCTCCAACACCGGTTCGCGCGGTGCGCTCTTCGACACGATCATCGTGCCGCCGGGCCAGGTCGCGATCCTCGGTATCGGTGCCACGGTCAAGCGTCCGGCGGTCATCGAGACCGAGGAGGGCACGGTCATCGGCATCCGCGACATGACCTACCTGACCCTCTCCTACGACCACCGTCTGGTGGACGGCGCCGACGCGGCCCGTTACCTGACCGCGGTCAAGGCGATCCTGGAGGCGGGCGAGTTCGAGGTCGAGCTCGGCCTGTAAGCCACCTTGTCGTGCGCGGTGCCCCCGTCCGGAGTTCTCCGGGCGGGGGCACCGTCGTCTCACCGGGGCGTCAGCTTCTTGTCCGACCAGCCCCACAGCTCCTCCACCCACACGTTCGGGATGGACAGCCTGGGCGCGCGCGTGAGGTGCTTCGTGCGGTACGCCTTGAGGACGTCGTAGGTGGCGTCCAGGCAGTCCCGCGAGGTGAGTTTCCCGGTCCTCGGGTCGACGCCGACGAGGAACCCGCGGGCCTCGACGGTGCGGATCACGGCCCGGGCGTGGTGCACGTCGTGGGTCGCGGACTTCGTGCAGCGGTAGCGGCTGTAGGGGTGCTCGGCCCGCCCGGGGTAATTCGCGTCGGTGGACATCTCGCTGAGCATGCGGTCGTACGACCCCTCCGCGTGCCAGGCTCCGATGTCGCCGCCCGGCGGGGTGTAGAGCTTTGCGCTGGGATTCTCGACGGCCCCGTAGACCCAGCGGCCGGTGCCCGGGACCTTGAAGCCCCAGCCGACGTGGCCGAACTTCTGCGCCCCGTCGGGCTTGACGAAGACACAGGCGGCGCCTGATCCCCCGCTCGGCGCCGCGCCCGCCATGCCGATGACCGCTTCGGTGCTGCTCGGTGCCGTCTCGGCCGTCGCCCGTGTGGCCGACTGTCCGCAGCCCGACACGGCGACGATCGCGCCGATCACGACCGCCGCGGCCAGGTGCCGCCGTTGCCCGATGTCCATGCCGTCCCCCTCTGGTGCGAAGGGGCGCCCCGCGCGGGAACCCCCTGCCGAACGCGACACTTCTGGAGTCCGCAAGGTTCCGTGACTTGACAGAAGCCGTGCGACTGGGAGCGTGTAAGCCTCGTCTCACCTGCGGGGAAGCGCCCCCGTGCGCCCCTCCCGGGCGGGTGCTCGGCCTTATTGTCTAAGCGTCAAACGCCCTTAAGGAGCTCTCATGACCGCGCCCGTCGTCCACTCGCTGCGCGAACAGATCCGCGAGCACATCGTGGAGGGGATCGTCAGCGGGCGCTGGCAGCCGGGCGAGCGGATCGTGGAGCGCCGGATCGCGACCGAGCTGGAGGTCAGCCAGACGCCGGTGCGGGAGGCGCTGCGCGAGCTGGAGTCGCTGCGGCTGATCGAGTCCGCGCCCAACAAGGGCGTACGGGTGCGGAACCTGACGGCGGCCGACCTGGAGGAGAGCTATCCGGTCCGGGCCGGTCTGGAGGCGATCGCGGCGGAGCTGGCGGCGTCCCGGCTGGCGGAGGACTGCTCGGCCCTGGAACCGCATGTCGTCGCGCTGTACGAGGCCGACCGGGAGTCGGACGGTACGGGGCAGGTGCGGCACACGGTGGGCTTCCACCGGGAGCTGGTGCGGGCGGCCGGCAACTCGGTGCTGCTGCACACCTGGGAGGGCCTGGGCATCGAGGTCTTCACGGCCCTGTCGATCCGCTGGCTGGGGACGGTCCAGCAGTCGTACGCCGAGGAGCACGAGGAACTGGTGGCGGCGTTCCGGAGGCGGGATCCGCGGATCGCGGACATCGTGAAGGCCCATGTGCTGGGGTGCGCGCCGAGGCCGTGACGACGGCGGGCACGTGGAGGGCCGAAGGGCTGAGCACGGTCGGCCTCTCCGTCCGGGCGGAGAGCGCCCCGGAGGCGAGCGAGCCGTGAGGAAGGGCGCCGGGGCGTGAGGTGACAGGGGTTCGGTCCCCCTGCCCAGCACCCTCCACCCTCCACGTCCGCCGCGGGACCGGCACCGCCGCCGTGCTCCGGCGCGAGGGAACGCGCTTCTCGTCCTCGGTCTGGCCCAGCAGCCGCAGCCGTACGGCCACCCGCCCGCGCCCCCGACACTCCCGCGCCCACCCAGCTTCCCCAGGGAAACGTCCCGTCCGCGAGGTCGTCGAACACCCGAGCACACCCCCGCTCAAACGCCCCCGACCTGCAAAAACCCCACGCTTCGGCAGTCACCCGGTGCCATCGTCGAAGGCACCGCGTGCCTATTTTCTCGATATCGAGAAGTTTTGCCCCTCAACCCTTTGATCGATCATCGATCAGCGAGTTACAGTCGCCGACGGGCCTTCACAGAGGCCCGCCGCCCTGTCCTGCCAAAGACAAAGGGCACCCCCCGAAACCCTGCCTGATTGAGGGAACCCCCTTCGACTGAGGAAGGCGGCGTGATGACCGACCCCAACGCCATCCAGCCGAGCGAGCTCGACCAGCTCCCCGACCGGGACCCCGAGGAGACCGCCGAATGGCAGGCCTCCCTGGACGCGGTCGCCAAGGCGGCCGGCCCGCACCGCGCCGCGTACCTGATGCGCCGCACGCTGGAGAGGGCGGAGGGCAACGGCATCGCGCTGCCGAAGCTCCTCGAGACGGACTACGTCAACACCATCCCCACCTCCGCGGAGCCGGGCCTGCCCGGTGACCCGGAGATGGAGGCCCGCATCACCGCGTGGAACCGCTGGAACGCGGCCGCGATGGTCACCCGCGGCTCCAAGTACGGCGTCGGCGGCCACATCGCCACCTTCGCCTCCGCGGCCTGGCTCTACGAGACCGGGTTCAACCACTTCTTCAAGGGCAAGGAGGCCGACGGGTCCGGCGACCAGCTCTACATCCAGGGCCACGCCTCCCCCGGCATCTACGCCCGCGCCTTTCTCGACGGCCGGCTGAACGAGCAGCAGCTCGACCACTTCCGCCGCGAGTCGGGCGGCGACGGCCTCCCGTCCTACCCGCACCCCCGCCGCCTGCCCTGGCTGTGGGAGTTCCCGACGGTGTCGATGGGCCTCGGCCCGCTCTCCGCGATCTACCAGGCGCGCTTCAACCGCTACCTCACCAACCGCGACATCAAGGACGTCTCCGCGTCCCACGTGTGGGCGTTCCTCGGTGACGGCGAGATGGACGAGCCGGAGTCCACGGCCGCCCTCGCACTCGCGAGCCGCGAGGGTCTCGACAACCTGACCTTCGTCATCAACTGCAACCTGCAGCGCCTCGACGGCCCGGTCCGCGCGAACTTCAAGATCGTGCAGGAGCTGGAGGCCCAGTTCCGCGGCGCCGGCTGGAACGTCATCAAGTCGCTGTGGGGCAACGCCTGGGACGAGCTGTTCCAGCTCGACACCACCGGCGCGCTCGTACGGCGACTGCGCGAGGTACCCGACGCGCAGGTGCAGACGTACCAGACGCGTGACGCCGCCTACATCCGCCAGGACTTCTTCGGCAAGGACCCGGCGCTCGCCGAGATGGCGAAGCTGCTGTCCGACGACAAGATCCTGGAGTGTTTCCACCTCTCCCGCGGTGGCCACGAGGCGCGCAAGGTGTACGCCGCCTACAAGGCCGCCGTCGAGTTCAAGGGCGCGCCGACCGTGATCCTGGCCCAGACGGTCAAGGGCCACACCCTGGGCGAGGGCTTCGCGTCGAAGAACGCCAACCACCAGATGAAGAAGCTCTCGGTGGACGAGTTCAAGACGATGCGCGACCTGCTCGAACTCCCCATCAAGGACAGCGACTTCGTCGACGGTGTGGTGCCTTACGGCCACCCGGGCGCCGACTCCCCCGAGGTCCGCTACCTCCAGGAGCGCCGCGCGGCCCTCGGCGGTCCGGCCCCGGCCCGCCGTACGCACGCGCTCGCCCCGCTGCCCGCGCCGGCGGAGAAGGCCTTCACGTCCTTCGACAAGGGCTCGGGCACGCAGAACGTGGCCACCACCATGGCCTTCGTCCGCCTCGTCAAGGACCTGGTCCGCGACAAGGAGACGGGCAAACGCTGGGTGCCGATCGTCCCCGACGAGGCGCGCACCTTCGGCATGGAGAGCCTCTTCCCGTCCCTGGGCATCTACTCCCCCAAGGGCCAGACGTACGAGCCGGTCGACCGCGACCAGCTGATGTACTACAAGGAGGCCAAGAACGGCCAGATCCTCAACGAGGGGATCACCGAAGCCGGTTCGATGGCCGACTTCATCGCCGCGTCCACCGCGTACTCCACGCACGGCGAGACGATGATCCCGTTCTACATCTTCTACTCGATGTTCGGCTGGCAGCGCACGGCCGACCAGATGTGGCAGCTCGGCGACCAGCTGGGCCGCGGCTTCCTGGTCGGTGCGACGGCGGGCCGTACGACGCTGACGGGCGAGGGCCTGCAGCACGCGGACGGTCACTCGCCGGTGATCGCGGCGACGAACCCGGCGGCGCTGTCGTACGACCCGGCGTTCGCGTACGAGGTCGCCACGATCGTCAAGGACGGTCTGCGCCGCATGTACGGCGAGGCCGCCCCGGGCGAGGACCAGAACGTCTTCTACTACCTGACGGTCTACAACGAGCCGATCCCGCAGCCGGCCAAGCCGTCCGCCCCCGGCATCGACGAGGGCATCGTCAAGGGCCTGTACCGCTTCAACACGGCCGAGTCGGCGGGCATCAGCGTGGCCGCGGCCAACGCCCCGCGCGTCCAGCTGCTCGCCTCCGGCACCGCGATCCACTGGGTTCTTCAGGCCCAGCGGATGCTGGCCGAGGAGTGGGGGGTCGCGGCCGACGTCTGGTCGGCGACGTCCTGGACGGAGCTGCGCCGGGACGCCCTGGAGGCGGACGCGGCCCTGCTGCGCGGCGAGGAGCGGGTGCCGTACGTCCGGCAGGCGCTGAACGGCGCGGAGGGCCCCGTCCTCGCGGTCTCCGACTACATGCGTCAGGTCCCCGACCAGATCGCGCAGTGGGTGGAGCAGGACTGGTCCTCGCTCGGCGCGGACGGTTTCGGTCTGTCGGACACGCGTGAGGGTGCGCGGCGGCACTTCGGAGTCGACGCCGAGTCGGTGGTCGTGGCGGCGCTGGCGCAGCTGGCGCGGCGCGGCGAGGTCAAGGCGACCGCGGTGAAGGAAGCGCGCGAGAAGTACGGGTTGTAGTTCGACCGCGGGTCAGTGGGGGCTGGTCGCGCCCACGCGGCGGTAGCCGCAAATCGATACAGTCCCGCGCCCCTTAAAAGCAGGCCGGCTACGGCGGACCTGTCTTTTTTGGGGGCGCGGGGAACTGCGCGACCAGCCACGTACAGCCCGCACCCGACGACGCACCATGATGACCCCATGCGTGCTGCCCGGCTCATCAAGATGGTGCTCCTGCTCCAGTACCGGTCCTCCATGACCGCCGCCGAGCTCGCCCGCGAGCTGGAGGTGTCGGAGCGCACCGTGACACGGGACGCGCAGGCGCTGTCGGAGGCGGGGGTCCCGGTGTACGCCGACCGGGGGCGGGCCGGCGGGTACCGGCTGGTCGGCGGGTACCGGACCCGGCTGACCGGGCTGGCCCGCGGCGAGGCCGAGGCCCTGTTCCTCTCCGGTGTGCCGGGGGCACTGCGCGAGATGGGCTTGGAGGACACCGCCTCCGCCGCCCGGCTGAAGGTGTCCGCCGCCCTCCTGCCCTCCCTCAGCGACGCCTCCCGTACGGCCGCTCAGCGGTTCCATCTCGACGCGCCCAACTGGTTCGCCGAGCCGAAGTCCCCCGAGCTGCTGCCCGCCGTCGCGGGCGCGGTGTGGGACGACCGGCGGGTCACCGCGCGCTATCGGAGCCGGGCGGCCGAGGTGGAGCGGGAGTTGGAGCCGTACGGGCTCGTGCTGAAGGCGGGGGTCTGGTACCTGTGCGCGCGGATCCCGGGGGACGGCGACTTCCGGGTGTACCGGATCGACCGGTTCACCGCGGTGACGGCCGGCGAGGAGCGGTTCGAGCGGGACGGGGAGTTCGACCTGCCGCGGTTCTGGGAGGAGCGGGCGCGGCAGTTCGCGCGGTCGATCCTGCACGCCGAGGTCGTCGTACGGCTGTCCGAGGACGGGGTGCGCGCGCTGCCGTACGCCGTCGACGCCGTCATCGCCCGGGAGGCGCTGGCGGCAGCCGGGGCGCCGGACGGCGACGGGTGGGTGACGGCGGCTTTGCCGGTGGAGTCCGAGGAGGTCGCGCACGCGCAGCTGGCCTCGCTGGGACCGGAGGCCGAGGTACTGGCGCCGCAGAGCCTGCGGGCGCGGTTCGCGAGGGACGCCGTACGTCTGGCGAGGCTGTACGAGTCGTGAAGGACTCTGTTCGGGACATAACAATCCGCCGCACTCCACGTGCGCCCCACCCCTTCAGGCCCGATGCTGGACCCGTGATGGACGAGACGGAGTTCTGGGAGCTGGTGGACGGCACCCGCGAGGCCGCCGAGGGCGACCCCGAGGAGCAGGCCGACCTGCTCGTGGACCGGCTGCTGGCGCTGGACCCCGAGATGGTCCTCGACTTCGCCCGTCACTTCGAGGCCCGCTACAACCGCGCGTACACCTGGGACCTCTGGGGCGCCGCGTGGATCCTGCTGGACGGGGCGAGCGACGACGCCTTCGACTTCTTCCGCTGCTGGCTGATCGGCCAGGGGCGCGAGGTGTACGAGGGGGCCGTGCACGACCCCGACTCGCTCGCCGGGTTCCTGGACGACTTCGACGAGGAGATCGACGGCGACGGCGAGGAACTGGGCTTCGCGGCCGACGAGGCCTACGAACAGCTCACCGGGACCGTCGCTCCGGACCTCGGTATCCCGCCCGCGGCCTCCGAGCCGCTCGGCCCGCCGCTGGACCTGGAGAGCGACCGGGTGCTGGCGGAGCGCTATCCGAAGCTGTGGGAGCGGTTCAGGGCCTGAGCCGTGCTCAGTTTCCCGCGGTGGCGCGGCGGCGGGTCGTGTCCGCCGGGATGTAGGCCTGCGTCTGGTCGGCCCTCACCGTGTGGTGCATCGGGGCCGCGTTGGCCTGGTCGAGCGCGCTCGCGGTGACGGCCGCCGGGCCGAGGAGTACGGCCGCGACGGCGCAGACGACCGCCCAGGGTCCGCGGGCGCTCCCGGTCCTGCCGCCGGTCTTCTCCGTGCTGTCGGTGTCACTGTTGTTCATTTCTTCCCCACCTCCGGTCAGTGCGTGTGCATGACGATAGGGCGGCAGTTTCGGCGTGATCCATGAGCCGCCTGCGAGGAACCTGTGAGACCTCGGGCTCTTGACCGCCGCCGTGACTCCCGGCTTACCGTGGCCGCCCCGAACAGGAGCACCCCGCCCATGACCAGCCCGTACGTGCGCGAGATCACGCGCGAGGACCATCTCGCCCATCTGCGGCTGCATCCCGAGGCGAGTCACCTCCAGATCCCCGAGTGGGCCGACGTGAAGCCCGACTGGCTGGCGGAGAGCGTCGGCTGGTTCGAGGGCGACGCGATGCTCGCGACGGCACTCGTGCTGTACCGGCCGCTGCCCGGCACCCGGCGCTGTCTCGCCTACCTCCCCGACGGACCCGCGATCGACTGGCTCGGCCCGCGCCCGGAACGCCTGCTGGACCCGCTGGTCGCGCACCTGGAGACGCGCGGGGCGTTCTCGGTCCGGATCGGGCCGCCGGTCGTCGTCCGGCACTGGGACGCGGACGCCGTGACGGCGGGCATCGCCGACCCCGGCATCCACCACCTGCGTGAGCTGCCCGCGGCCGGCGTCGACGGCTTCGCGCTGGACGCCGGAGAGCGGTTGCGGCAGCTCGGCTGGCGGCGGTGCGCACAGGACGAGGACAGCGGCCTCGGTCTCGGGCAGCCGCGCTACGGCTGTCACATCCCGCTCGCCGGCCGCTCGGTGGACGAGTTGCGGGAGGCTCTCGCACCCCACTTCGAGCAGTCCCTGCGCACGGCCGGGTCGGCGGGCGTGCGGGTCTCCTGGGGCACGGCCGCCGACCTGCCCGACTTCTACCGCCTGTACGCCGTGACCGCCGTCCGCGACGGTTTCAAGGCCCGGCCTCCGGAGTACTTCCGGCGCATGTGGGAGGCGCTGAACGCCGAGGACTCCGACCGGCTGCGGCTCTATCTCGCCGAGTACGACGGCGAGGTGCTGTCCGCCGCGCTGATGATCAACGTCGGCTCCCGGGTCTGGCACTCCTACGCCGCGTCCGGCCGTCGGGGGCGCGAACTGCGGCCCAGCAGCGCGCTGTTGTGGCGGATGCTGTGCGACGCGCGGGTGGCGGGCGCCGAGACGTACGACCTGCGTTCCGTCACCCCCTCCCTGTCCGGTGACCGTCTGCTGGGCCGGCTCCGCTTCAAGACGGGGGCGGGCGGCCGGGTCGTGGAGTACCTCGGGGAGTGGGAACGGCCGGTGGGCATCCAGGGCAAGGTGCTCCAACGGGCGCTGCGGGTCTATCTCGGGCGCAGGTGACGGAGGACGCCGAAGGGGGCGCACAGGGCGCGGGGGCGCGGTGCGGCTCGGTGTGTCATGTCCTGCCCTGGAGTCGGGCGGCCCGTTCCCTGATCTCCGGCAGCCGGGCCCTGAGGGCGGCGCCCGGGCAGGTCGTCATGTAGCCGTCGTTGTGGCCGGCGAGGGCGGGAAGTTCGGCGGCGGTGCCGGCGGCGTACCGGCTGAGACTGTTGCTGGAGGTCAGCCGGACGGTGGCGCGCGGGTCGATTCCGGCCAGGCCCAGCTTCCAGGCGGTCAGGGCGGCGATCGCGTCGGTCATCGCCCGCGGGACGGGGACGCCGGCGGTGAAGGTGCCGAGGGCGGCGATGCCCGTCGTGCGGTGGTTGAAGCCCTGGGTGTGCGCGCCGGTGACGGGACGGTCGACGCCGCCCGCACGGCCCTCGTAGATGGTGCCGCAGCGGTCGACGAGGAAGTTGTAGCCGATGTCGTCCCAGTTCCGGGCCCCCATCTGGCCGGCGGCGAGGTAACGGATGATGCGGGGCGCGTCGGAGCAGTCGTAACCGTTGGGCGAGTCGGTGTGGTGCACGAAGACCACGAGCACCTTGTCGTCGTAGCGCGGGGCCGGCGGGGTGCGGGCGGCGGTGTTCGCCTCGCCCGTACCCTTCGCCCACACCGATCTCGGCACGATGTGCGGCCTGGCCGCGGTGTGCGCGACGTGCCCGCGCCGGGCCTCGGCGACGGTCGGCGCGGGCCCGGTGGCCGCCCGCTCGATGCCGTGCGCGCACAGCACCAGGACGAGGACGACGGTGAGACCGGGGACGCAGGCGAGCACCAGGAGAAGCGGGCGGGGCAGCCGGGCGAGAAGTGCGGGCCCGGTGTGGGCCGCGGGGCGTCGGCGTCGCGTGAGCCGTGTGCGGGCCGCGTGACGTGGGCGCACCGCGGGGCGTATTCGGGTCGCCCGGCGCCTTCGCATCCCCCGCGATCTTCGGACACGCATGGTCCCACTGTCGGCCGGATCCGCTCCGTCCGCGATGTGTGCTGTGCCACCCGGTGGAACTATCGCCCTGGTCCGTGACGTATTTCCAGGTGCACGCACGTGTGGCCGGTTCAGGGCGGCACGCGTGCGCGTGACTGATCACTGAGCCCCTCGCCCGCGTACTAAAGGATCTGAGAGAAAGGCGGCCACGTGGACCTGCTCGACATCCTGCTGTTGCTGGTGATCGCCGCCTACGCGGCCTCCGGCTACCGGCGCGGCCTGGTGGCCGGCTGCGTCTCGTTCGCCGGGTTCGTGGGCGGCGCGATCGTGGGCGTGTGGGTGCTCCCGTGGATCATGGACCTGGTGACGCCGGGGAGCACGGCGGCGACGGTGACCGCGGTGCTGACCGTGCTGGTCCCGGCCGCGGTGGGGCACGAGCTGGCGGGCAGGCTGGCGCTCAGGCTGCGCCGGGAGCTGGACCAGGGGCCGCTGCGGGTGGCCGACGGGGTGGGCGGGGCCGCCGCCAACTCGGTGTCGGTGCTGGTCGTGGCGTGGGTCGCCGCGAGTGTCCTGGGCGCGTCCTCGTCCCCGCTGGTGACCACGGCCATCCGGGACTCCGCCCTGCTCGGCACCGTCCAGGACGCCATGCCGGACACCACTCCCTCCTGGTTCGCGCGGGCCACCTCCGCGCTCACCGAGGCGGGCTTCCCGCAGGTCTTCAACCCGTTCGAGAACGAGTCGACGGCCGAGGTCGCCAAGCCGACCGGCGACAGCGTCACGGCCGCCGCCACGACCGCCGCCAAGCTCAGCACCGTCAAGATCGAGGGCGCCTCGGGCACCCAGGGCCGCGAGGGCAGCGGGTTCGTGTACGCGCCGCGGCACGTGATGACCAACGCCCACGTGGTGGCCGGCATCGACCGGCCCAGCGTGCGCGTCGGCGGGGTCGGGCAGCCGTACGAGGCACGGGTGGTCTTCTTCGATCCGGACAAGGACGTGGCCGTGCTGTACGTCCCGGATCTCCGGGCGCCGGTCCTGCGCTTCGACAACAGCGCCGCGCGGGGCGACTCCGCGGTGGTCGCCGGCTATCCGCAGGACGGCGACCTGAACCTCCAGGCGGCCACCGTGGCCAACCGGGTGAAGGCGAACGGGCAGAACATCTACAACAACTCCCTCGTCACCCGGGAGATCTACTCGATCCGCTCGACCGTCCGCCCCGGCAACTCCGGCGGCCCGCTGCTGACCACCTCCGGCAAGGTGTTCGGCGTGGTCTTCGCCCGCTCCACCTCCGACAACGAGACGGGCTACGTCCTGACGGTCGACGAGGTCGCCGTCGACGCCGAGCGCGCCGCGGACGCCACGGCCCCGGTCGACACGGGCGAACTCGTCAGTTCCTGACACGCTCCTCGCCCGGGCCGGCGGGGTGGTCAGAGACGGCGCCCCATGATCACGTCGTCGACGTACTCCCCCGCCAGCAGGAACTCCTCGGGCAGGATCCCCTCGACGGCGAAGCCCTCGGACTCGTAGAGCTTGCGGGCGGGTGTGTTGTGGCCGAGGACGCGCAGGCTGAGGCGTCGGGCGCCGCGGCGGCGGGCCTCCTCGGTGATCGCGCGGATCAGGGCCCGGCCGACGCCTCGGCCGCGGGCCTCCGCAGCGACGGCGAAGCCCTGGATCTGGCACACGTGCGCGTTGGCTTCCAGCCCGGTCGGCTGGCCGAGGCGGATGTATCCCAGGATGCGACGGTCGGCCTCGGCGACCATACAGTCGTCGGAGAGGTGCTGTTCGTCGAAGAACGGCCCGTAGGGCGGCTGCGGCCGGCGCTGGACCGAGTGCAGGGTCGACCATTCGGCGCGGTCGAGGCGGGCCAGTTCCTCGTCGTCGTCGGGCAGGGCGAGGCGTATGGACAGCTGCGACATGAGCGACACCTTACGGCGGGGGTACCGGAACCAGACATCGCTTTTATGCATCCACCAGGCAGGATGAAGTCATGCAACTTTCAAGAATCGCGGTGGCCGGGGCGTCCGGCCTGATCGGCTCGGCTCTGGTGCGGTCCCTCACCGCGGACGGACACCAGGTGGTGCGGCTGGTGCGCCGGGAGCCCCGGGGCGACGACGAGGTCCGCTGGGACGCCGAGGCCGGCCGCGTGGACACGGCCGGGCTCGCCGGGTGCGACGCCGTGGTCAACCTCGCCGGGGCGGGCGTCGGTTCGCGGCGCTGGACCGAGGAGTACAAGACCCGCATCCACGACAGCCGGGTGAACGGCACGACCGCCCTCGCCAAGGCCGTCGCCTCGCTGGACGAGCCGCCGCGGGTCTTCGTGAACGGCAGCGCGATGGGGTACTACGGCGAGACGGGCGACCGGATCGTCGACGAGGACTCGCCCGCCGGGAAGGGCTTCCTGCCCGAACTGTGCGTGGAGTGGGAGGCGGCGGCCGCGCCCGCGCAGGAGGCCGGCGTACGGACCGCGTTCACCCGCACCGGCCTTGTGGTAGGCCGCGGGGGTGGGGCCTGGGGCAAGCTGTTCCCGCTGTTCAAGGCTGGGCTGGGCGGCCGGATGGGTGACGGACGGCAGTACTGGTCGTTCATCGCGCTGCACGACGAGGTGGCCGCGATCCGCCATCTGCTGGAGACCGACGGGCTGTCCGGACCGTTCAACCTCACCGCACCCGAACCCCTGACGAACGGCGAGATCACCGAGGCGATGGGCCGCGTGCTGCACCGGCCGACGCTCTTCACGGTGCCCGCGCCGGTGCTGCGGACCGCGCTCGGCGAGATGGCCGGAGACGTGCTGGGCAGCGCACGGGTACGGCCGACGCGACTGCTGGAGTCGGGATTCACCTTCGCGTTCCCGGAGATCGACGGGGCGATCAGGGCGGCCGCCTGAGTTCACGGCGCGAAGAAGGCGACGGAGGCGGCGAGGCTGCTGTACTCCGTCGGCGACCGCCAGGGGTGATGCCGTACGCCGTCTCGCGACCGTCTGTGACGAGATGCGACCGGCGTGCGACCGTGCCCTGCTGATGCGCGACTGTTCTCGACCGTTCCCAGCCCTACCCTCGACCCGAACTCGGGTATCCCCGGAGCCTGTCGGGGGCATCACGCCCCCATCGGCCGCGCAACCTCGAGGAGGGGCACGTGCTTGAGCCCGCGTACCAGGCAGACGTCGTGATCGTGGGAGCCGGGGTCGCCGGGCTCTCCGCCGCGCATCGGCTGACCAGCGCAGGAACGACCGTCGCGGTGTTGGAGGCCGCCCCCTGTGTGGGCGGCCGCATGTCGACCGAGAAGGTCGACGGCTTCCGGCTCGACCGGATCGGGCAGCTGCTGTCCACCGCGTATCCCGAACTACGGCTGACACCCGGGCTCGACGGGCTCGTGCTGCGCCCCTTCGCACCGGGGGTCCTGCTGCACGCCGACGGGCGTCACCACCGTGTGGACGCTCCGGCGGGCGCGGGGAGCGCGAGGGGCGCACTGCACGCGGTGCGCGCCCTGGCGAGCGCCCCTCGGGGGGCGGCCGGGGTGCCGTCCGGTGCCGGTCAGGGGCCGGTGGCCAGAGGTGCCCGTGGGGTCGCTCCGCTCGGCGGCGCGGTCGACCAGGCCCGGCTCGGTGCCGCGCTCGTCCGGCTCGCGAACACGCCCGTGGAGCGGCTTCTCGCCCGTCCCGAGCAGCCCGCCGGGCAGGCACTCGCGGAGCGCGGGGTGCCCGCCCGTACGATCGACGGCTTTCTGCGTCCGCTGCTCGCCGCCCTGCTGTGCGACCCGGCCCTGTCGACGTCCAGCCGGTGCGCGGACCTCGCGCTGCGGGCCTTCGCGGGCGGGCGGTTGTGTGTGCCGGAGGGGGGCGCCGAGCTGCTTCCGGAGCTGCTCGCGCAGACGTTGCCGGCGGGGACCGTGCACACGGGGGTACGGGTCACGTCCGTCGCGACGACCTCGGTGACCACGGCCGGGCACGGGGAGATCCGGTGCCGGGCGGTGCTGTTGGCGACGGACGCGCGGGCGGCGGCGGAACTGCTGCCGGGGTTGCGGGTACCGGAGTTCCACCCGGTGACGGTCGTCCACCACACGACGGACGAACCGCCCCGCACGGGTTCCGCGTTGCTGCTCGACGCCGACCGGGGCGGCCCCGTCGCCCACACGGCGGTGATCAGCGAGGTCGACCCGAGCCGGGCCCCCTCGGGCCGGGCCCTGATCTCCTCGACGGTCCTGGGCACGCCTCCCCCGGACCTGGAGACGGCCGTGCGCACCCACCTGGCCCGCCTCTACGGCACGCCGACGCACCGCTGGGAGACGGTGGCGGTCCACCACACCGCCGAGGCGGTCCCCGCGATGCGCCCTCCGCACGACCTGCGCCGCCCGGTCCGCCTGCTGGCGGGCCTGTACGTCTGCGGCGACCACCGCGACACCAGCACGGTCCAGGGAGCGCTGCATTCGGCTCACAGGGCCACGACGGCAATCCTCAAGGACCTGGGAGCGGCGGGTTCCATGCACCGAGCAGACCCGACCCCAACAGCCCAGGCAGCCTGACGGTCCCCCGCGCCCCTGAAGGGGCGCGGGGCTGTATCCGATGTGCGGCTGCCGCCGCGTGGGCGCGACCAGCCACAACGCAGTCGTCACCCGGCATCCAACCGGCGGAGTTTCGGCGAGGCTCCTACCCCAGCGCAGCGACCTTGTCGCGATAACTCCGCACCGGCGCCGCATCCTTGTACGGCTCCAACCGCCGCTCGAAGTCCCGCACGTACTCCACCGCCCGCACCGACCGCATCTCCGCGGCCTGCCCGGCGGCCTCCGCGGCCAGCGAGCAGGCCTGATCCAGCTCACCCAGCCCCAGACGTGCCGACGCCAGCACCACCCGGCAGAACAGCCGGCTCCGCGCATACGCCGGCGCCCTCAACTGAAGTGAGCGCTCAGCGTGTTGCGCCGCCGCCCGGAACTGCTGCAGATCCCGGTGGCAGTGGCCGAACTCGTCCGCCAGCTGCGCCTCGTCGAAGAAGCGTGCCCAGTGCGGGACCTCGTCGGCCGGACGCGCCGTCTCCAGGGAACGTTCCGCGCGCACCAGCGAGGCCGTGCACGCCCGCACCTCCCCCAGCACCCCGTGCCCCCGCGCCTCGGCCGAGTGCAGCAGCGCCTGGACGACCGGCGGCGCGTTCGTGCCGACCCCCTGCTGGGCGACCCTCGCCAGCTGGATCGCCTCCCGGCCGTGCCCGAGATACACGGCCTGCCGGCTCATCGTGACCAGCACGTACGCCCCGTACGCCCGGTCCCCCGCGGCCTGTGCGAGCCGCAGGGCCTGCACGAAGTAGCGCTGCGCGAGCCCGTGCGCCGCGATGTCGTACGACGTCCAGCCCGCGAGCCGGGTCAGGTCGGCCGCCGCGGCGAACAGTCTGCGGCCGGTCGTCTCGCCGTAGGTGCCGCGCAGCATCGGCTCGCACTCGTGCTCCAGGTAGCGCACCAGGGCCTGCCGGGCGTGCCCGCCGCCGTACTGGTCGTCGAGGGAGCGGAAGAGGTCGCCGACCGAGCCGAGCGCGGCGATGTCGCCCCCGGTGACCTTCTGGCCCGGCCCGCGCTCGACCTGGGAGCGCTGCCGGGGCACCACCGGGCGCCCCTGGGCCGGGACCCGGATCGCGGGCTCGCCGCGGGCGACCCGGTCGTCGGGGCGGCCGATCAGCCAGTCGCGGCTCGGCACGACCAGGCCGGCCGGGGTGAAGGCGATCTTGCGGAGTTCGGCATGGCTGCCGGAGTCCTTGCGCCACAGCCCGCTGACGATGTCGACGGCCTCCTCGGGCCCCGCGGCGAACTCCAGTCCGGCGTAGACCGGGGCGCAGGCGTCGAGGCCCAGGTCCTGCGCGGAGAGCCGGCGGCCGAGTCTGCGGGTGAAGACCTCGGCGATGAGGGCGGGTGTGGTGCCCCGGGGCTGCTGGCCGCGCAGCCATCGGGTCACGGATGTCTTGTCGTATCTGAGATCCAGCCCGTGTTCGAGTCCGAGCTGGTCCACGCGCCGGGCGAGACCCGCGTTGGAGAACCCCGCTTCTGCGATGAGCGCGGCGAGCTGTCGGTTGGGAGTGCGCTGCGCGGGTCGTTCCGTCATCTGCGGTGCGGTCTCCTGCCTTTCGGGCCGTCACGTCGAACGTGGTGCCCGGATTGCCTGTGAGCAGCCCTTATGGCCTCTGCGAACGGCGCGAATGTAGCGGAGAGTGAGCAGACGATCGCACACTTCGACGCTCGTTCATCCGATCGTGTGAGGATTGCCCCCAGGGCTGACGACCGTGGACCGGACGTACAGTGGCGTAGGCACCTTTCGTGCCTTACGACCTTCTAGGGAGGCGCTTGCCGTGAGTGGGTTGCGGTTCGTCCGCATGGGGTTCGGTGCGGACGCGGTCGAGTACCGGGTGGCGTGGGACGAGCAGCGCCGGGTGCACGCGGCACGGTTCGAGGACGAGGTCCCCGACACGGTCCTGCTGCTCGAACACCCCCCCGTGTACACGGCGGGCCGGCGCACCGCGGACAGCGAGCGCCCCCTCGACGGCACTCCGGTCGTCGACGTCGACCGCGGCGGCAAGATCACCTGGCACGGCCCGGGCCAGCTGGTGGGCTACCCGATCCAGAAGCTCCCGCGCCCGGTGGACGTGGTGGCGCACGTACGACGCCTGGAGGAGGCCCTGATCCGCACGTGCGCGGAGTTCGGCCTGGAGACCAGCCGGGTCGAGGGCCGCAGTGGCGTATGGATACTCGGCGACCCGGTCGAGACGCGTCCGGCGATCGGCGGGCTCTCCCTGGACTTCGACCCCAGGCTCACGGACGAGGAGTTCGACCCGCGCATGAACGGCCCGGAGTACGCCCCCTCCAACGCCGGGCAGCGCCGCGAGGACCGCAAGATCGCGGCGATCGGCATCCGTGTCGCCAAGGGCGTGACGATGCACGGCTTCGCGCTGAACGTGAACCCGGACAACAAGTGGTTCGACCGGATCATCCCCTGCGGCATCCGCGACGCCGGCGTCGCCTCCCTCGCCGGCGAGCTCGGCCGGGACGTGACGATCGACGAGGTGCTGCCCGTCGCCGAACGGCACCTGCGGGACGTACTGGAGAACGCGGAACTGAAGCCGAGGGTGATCGAGAAGACACCGGCAGCCTGAACACCGCCGCAGACTTTCAAATCAACGGGCGTACCCTGAACAACGCCGAAGAATCAAACGCTAGGGAGCCGGTCGTGTCCGCAGTCGCCCCCGACGGACGCAAGATGCTGCGCCTGGAGGTCCGCAACGCCCAGACCCCCATCGAGCGCAAGCCCGAGTGGATCAAGACCCGGGCGAAAATGGGCCCCGAGTACACCGCGATGCAGAAGCTCGTGAAGAGCGAGGGCCTGCACACGGTCTGCCAGGAAGCCGGCTGCCCCAACATCTACGAGTGCTGGGAGGACCGCGAGGCGACCTTCCTCATCGGCGGCGACCAGTGCACCCGGCGCTGCGACTTCTGCCAGATCGACACCGGCAAGCCCGAGGCGCTGGACCGCGACGAACCCCGGCGGGTCGGCGAGTCCGTGATCACCATGGACCTGAACTACGCCACCATCACCGGCGTCGCCCGCGACGACCTGGAGGACGGCGGCGCCTGGCTGTACGCGGAGACGGTCCGCCAGATCCACGAGCAGACCGCGGGCCGCGAGGCCGGCCGTACCAAGGTCGAGCTGCTGGCCCCGGACTTCAATGCCGTGCCGGAACTGCTCCGGCAGGTCTTCGAGTCCCGCCCCGAGGTCTTCGCGCACAACGTCGAGACGGTCCCGCGGATCTTCAAGCGCATCCGCCCCGGCTTCCGCTACGACCGGTCGCTGAAGGTCATCACCGACGCCCGTGACTTCGGCCTGGTGACCAAGTCCAACCTGATCCTCGGCATGGGCGAGACCCGCGAGGAGGTCAGCGAGGCACTGAAGCAGCTGCACGACGCCGGCTGCGAGCTGATCACCATCACGCAGTACCTGCGGCCGAGCGTGCGTCACCACCCGGTGGAGCGCTGGGTGAAGCCGCACGAGTTCGTGGAGATGAAGGACGAGGCCGAGCAGATCGGCTTCTCCGGCGTGATGTCCGGGCCGCTGGTCCGGTCCTCCTATCGGGCGGGTCGGCTCTACCAGATGGCCGTGGAGAAGCGCGGGGCGTACGTCGCCTCGCAGGCCGTCTGATGGCACGGAGTGCCACCCTGCACGTGTGAATCCCAGCACAAGCAACTACCCCCAGGTAGCGGCTGATTGGCGCGGTTCTGGACGTCCCCGCAGATAGGGGGCCTACAGGGCCGCGTCGGTGTTTTCGGGCAGCGCATCGAGGCTTCATCGGCGTTTGACCGGTCGGTCACGCCCTGGTAACACCATTCAGTGACCCTGTCTGTACACCCCGTGCACCACTCACCAGAGCCGCTACCCCGAGGGGGGACCTCCATCATGCAGGCCGCGCCGGTTCGCGCCACCGCCATCCCGTCGTTCACCGATGCACTCCGTGCCGTCGAGTCGCTGCTCCTGAGCAGCGGTCAGCGCACCGCCCGCCGCAACGCCTGGACGTCCGTCCTGGAGGACCGCCGCCGCGCCAAGGACAGGGTCGAGGCGCAGCACATCCTGGAGCAGACGCTCACCAAGACGCTCACCGACACGTACAGCGTCCGCTCCTGATCCCTCCTCCCGGAGGGCGGGCACTGCCGTCGTCGGCGCCTCCGGGGCCACGTAGACTTCGGGGCATGGCGAGAAGTGACAGTGCGGCGGATGCCGCGAACCCCGGGCGACTGAAGCAGATCGCCCTGACGTACAAGATGACCCGGAAGGCCGACAAGAAGATCGGCCTGGTTCTCGCGGGCGTCTTCATCCTCATCCTCGGTGTCTTTCTCGCGATCGGTTTCCTGATCGGCCACCCGGTCTATCTCGGCATCCTGGGCGTCCTGCTCGCCTTCCTCGGGACGGCGGTCATCTTCGGGCGCCGGGCCGAGCGAGCGGCCTTCGGGCAGATGGAAGGCCAGCCGGGAGCGGCGGCGGCCGTGCTGGACAACATCGGCCGGGGCTGGACGACGACCCCCGCGGTGGCGATGAACCGCAGCCAGGACGTGGTGCACCGGGCCGTCGGCAAGGCCGGCATCGTGCTGGTCGCCGAGGGCAACCCGAACCGGGTCAAGAGTCTGCTGGCCGCCGAGAAGAAGAAGATGAACCGCATCGTGGCGGACGTGCCGGTGCACGACATCCTCGTCGGCACGGGCGAGGGCCGGGTCGAGCTCAAGAAGGTCCGCACCACGATGCTCAAGCTGCCGCGCGTGCTGACCGGCCCCCAGGTGACCGCCACCAACGACCGGCTGCGGGCGATGGGCGACCTGATGAGCAACATGCCGGTGCCGAAGGGGCCGATGCCCAAGGGCATGAAACTCCCGAAGGGCGGCGGCAGGGGCCGCTGAGTCTTTCCCGACGATGGGGCTCCCGGATCACTCCGGGGGCCCCATCGTCGTCCCAGACGTGGGGCATCAGCAGTCGTTCTGAGCCGCCCTGCCCGCGAACCGGTCACCGAGCCAGGCGACGACGTCGCCGACGGCCTGGTTGTCGGTGAGCAGATGGTCGCCGGCGTAGATCTTCCAGCCGGTCTTCACGCCCGCGGCGCAGTAGTCGGCGCGGACGGCGTCCTCGGTGGCGGTGGGGATGACTTCGTCGAGAGCGCCGCGGTACTGGAGGACGGGGAAGATGATCCGGTGGGCGGCGAGACCGACGCCGAGTTTCTGGGCGTCCAGTACCTGGCCCCAGGTACGGCCGTCGCTCCCGCGCTGCTGGTAGAGCTGGTCGAGTGTGAGTGCGCCCGTGGTGAGGTCCTTGAGGCTCTTGCCCGCGAGGGCGGTGACGGTGCCGGCCAGGCAGACGGACTTGGCGGTCTTCACTGCCTCCCGGCCCTGGTCGTTCAGGAGCGAGTCGAAGGGCAGGGCCGGGTAGGCGGCCTGGATGCCGACGGCCGCGTCGGCGAGGAAGCCCGAGAAGGCGCTGCCGTCGAGTCCGGCCGCAACCGCCTTCAGGTCGCCGGGGATGCCACCGGACGCGTCCCCGACCACGTTGAGTTCGGGTGCGTAGCCCGCCGCCAGCTGGGCCGCCCAGAGGCTGGCCGCGCCGCCCTCGGAGTAGCCCCACAGGCCGACCTGGGCCTGCCGGGAGAGGCCGCTGCCCGGCACTGCGGGTGCGGCACGGGCGATGTCGAGCAGGGCGTGACCGGAGTCGGTGCCGGCGACGTAGCGGTGCGTCTGGCCGTCCAGATAGCCCGGACCGTCGGTCGCGGCGACGGCGTACCCGGCCTTCAGCAGGGCCGCGATGTTGTCGCCCTCGTACTCGTCCTGGTAGGCCCCGGCCAGCTGCTTGGAGAACGCGCACTGGGTGCCGAGGCCGAGCGTGCCGGGGTGGAAGGCGACGACGGGGCGGGGACCGGAACCGGTCCAGGGCGCCGTCGGGACGGCCACGGTGCCGGAAACGGCTGTGGGACGGCCCCTGTTGTCGGTGGAGCTGTAGAGCACCTTCCACGCGGACATGGCGATACTGCCCGGCACCCGGCTCAGCGTGACGGAACGGCAGGCCAGCACGGTGCCCGGGGTGGACGGCACGGTGGCGGGGGGTGTGTAGACGTCCGGGTCGGCGGCCGTGCAGGCGGCCGATCGCTCGGCGGCGGGGGCCTCGGACACGAGGGCGCCGCCCAGCAGGGCGGCAGTGGCGAGGGCGGTCAAGAGGGCTGATCTCTTCATCGGCGCGGCGCGTCCCTTCGCAACGGAAGACTGTTGCCTGGGTGCTCGACGCTAGGAGCCGGACCGACTGACTTATAGTCAGCCGCCGCGCAAGTTCGGCGCGACGGCTGTCAGGACTCGACAAAGACAGGGAGATGAGGGACGGGGGACCTCGTCAGATGCGCACTTCGACGGTCTTCGCCAGTCGGTCGTGCAGGCCCCTGCCGTCGCGGTCCCAGATCAGGGCCGGCAGGGCGAGGCAGAGCAGGACCGTGCGCAGCAGGGCCCGCAGGGGGTTGACCCGGCCGGTGTCGAGGGCGACCACGCGCAGCCCGAAGAGGCGCTTGCCCGGGGTGAACCCGATGGTGCCGACCGTCAGGACGCCCATCACGAAGAAGACCAGCAGTGCCCAGTTGGAGGTCGCCTGGCCGCTGTAGCTCTGCGTGATCAGGCGGGATGCAATCAGGACGCTCATCGCCCAGTCCACGGCCAGTGCGCCCAGGCGTCGGCCGGGACGGGCGATCGAACCCGGCCCCTGCTCCGGCAGGCCGAGCTGCTGTCCGCGGTATCCGAAGTCGACACCGGCATCCTCAGCGGCCGCGCGGGGTCCGGAGAGCCATGATCCGATTGCATCCCTGTTGTCCACACGTCCACGGTACTGCGCGCGTTTCGGGATACGGACAGGTGGGGCGGGGCCGACGATGTCCGGTTAACTTGTGCGAAACAAATGGGTCACGCCCGAGAAACCACCCGTCCCTAGGGTCGTGGACAGCGTGTGCCACCGCACTGGCCGCACGAACGAACTACCACCCCGGTCCAGGAACGGTCGGGAGTAGGAGGAGCTGGATGTTCCAGAACGCCGACGAGGCCAAGAAGTTCATCGCGGACGAGGACGTCAAGTTCGTCGACGTCCGTTTCTGCGACCTGCCGGGCGTGATGCAGCACTTCACGCTGCCCGTCGAGGCGTTCGACCCGGACGAGGAGCTCGCGTTCGACGGTTCGTCGATCCGCGGCTTCCAGGCCATCCACGAGTCCGACATGGCGCTGCGCGCCGACCTGTCGACCGCCCGGGTCGACTCCTTCCGCCGCGACAAGACGCTGAACATCAACTTCTTCATCCACGACCCGATCACCGGCGAGCAGTACAGCCGTGACCCGCGGAACGTGGCGAAGAAGGCCGAGGCCTACCTCGCCTCCACCGGTATCGCCGACACCGCGTACTTCGGCCCCGAGGCCGAGTTCTACGTGTTCGACAGCGTGCGCTTCGCGACCAGCGCGAACGAGTCCTTCTACCACATCGACTCCGAGGCGGGCGCCTGGAACACCGGTGCGGTCGAGAACAACCGCGGTTACAAGGTCCGTTACAAGGGCGGCTACTTCCCGACCCCGCCGGTCGACCACTTCGCCGACCTGCGTGCGGAGATCTCTCTGGAGCTGGCCAAGTCCGGCCTCCAGGTCGAGCGCCAGCACCACGAGGTGGGCACCGCCGGCCAGGCCGAGATCAACTACAAGTTCAACACGCTGCTCGCCGCGGCCGACGACCTCCAGCTCTTCAAGTACATCGTGAAGAACGTCGCCTGGCGCAACGGCAAGACCGCGACCTTCATGCCTAAGCCGATCTTCGGTGACAACGGCTCGGGCATGCACGTCCACCAGTCCCTGTGGACCGGCGGCTCCCCGCTCTTCTACGACGAGGCCGGTTACGCGGGCCTCTCGGACATCGCCCGCTACTACATCGGCGGCATCCTCAAGCACGCCCCGTCGCTGCTGGCCTTCACCAACCCGACGGTGAACTCGTACCACCGCCTGGTCCCGGGCTTCGAGGCCCCGATCAACCTCGTCTACTCCCAGCGCAACCGCTCCGCGGCCATGCGTATCCCGATCACGGGCTCCAACCCGAAGGCCAAGCGCGTCGAGTTCCGTGCGCCCGACTCCTCCGGCAACCCGTACCTCGCCTTCTCGGCCCTGCTCCTGGCGGGCCTCGACGGCATCAAGAACAAGATCGAGCCGGCCGAGCCGATCGACAAGGACCTCTACGAGCTGGCTCCCGAGGAGCACGCGAACGTGGCGCAGGTCCCGACCTCCCTCCCGGCCGTCCTCAACTCCCTTGAGGCCGACCACGAGTTCCTCCTCCAGGGCGACGTCTTCACGCCGGACCTGATCGAGACGTGGATCGACTTCAAGCGCACCAACGAGATCGCCCCGCTCCAGCTGCGTCCGCACCCGCACGAGTTCGAGCTGTACTTCGACGTGTGATCGGCACGTAGGCCGTCCCGCGGCGGTTCTACGGCAGTCCTACGGCGCCCCCGTCCCGGTTTCCCGGGACGGGGGCGCCGTCGTATCGTTTTCTGCACAGCTGTTCGACAGGGGACGACGGGGGATACGGCGATGTCCGCACAGGACGACGACGGCGAGCGGGAGTTCGACATCAGGTGGGCCGACGGGGCCGAGCTCAAGGAGCCCTCCGCGCGGGCCCGGATGCTCGCCGCCCGCTGGAAGGAGAACCCGCCGAAGCCCCAGCCCTTCCGCGCCGACCCGGGGCCGAGGACACCGAGCCGCTCGTCCTGGCGGTCGACGGCGATCGTCCTCGGAAGCATGGCGGTGCTCATCCTGGTGCTTGGCTACGCGGACTTCCGGCCGTACTAGCGGGCTGAGCAGGTAAATCCCGCGCCCTGACAGGATCGGCCGCCTAGGATCGCCGGACATGTCGAGGCGGGGAGTGGGCGTGCGCAGCAGCATCTGGAACGGGCCGCAGGCAGCCGTACGCCTCGCTGAAGGGGCCGGACTGCGGGCGGCCCTGCTCGACGCGGCCGACCCGGCTCACTGGCTCGCGCTGGACATCGGAGTACGGCACGGCGTCTGGTCCGCGGCCGACAGCGACTGTCTGCCGGCCTGGGAGCGGACCGAGCACGGGCGGACGCTGACCGACGCCCTGCTGCGGGGCGACCGGCTCACCGACCCGCAGCTCGCGCTCGCCCTGTGCCACCGGGACGGACAGATCCGCAAGCGGGCGCTCGCGGAGACCACGGGGCGTCCGGAGCTGTTGCCGTTGGTCGTGCTGCGGTGCGCGGACTGGGCCGAACCGGTGCGGGAGCCGGCCCGGACGCGGTGGGCGGAGGCGGTCACCGTGGAGACCGCGGTCGCGCTGGCGCCGCTCGCCCTGCGGATCGGCGTCCGGCACCGAGGGGACTTCGCCGTCGGCCTGGTCGACGAGGTACTGCGCTCCGCGGACCGCGAGGCGCTGCTTCCGCTCCTGACCCACACCGACCGCACCGTGCGCCGCTTCGCCCACCGGCTCGCGGTCGAGGAGGGGTTCCTCTCCCCCGCCGAGCTGGCCCGGACCGCCGCCCGGGACGACGACACGGTCGTCCAGGGGCTCTGCGCGGAGGCCGCACTGGCAGCCCTGGCGGAGGGCGCTGCGGACGACGACGTACTGGAAACCCTGCTCGCCGCCCGCAGTCCGCGGGTGCGGTCGGCCGGGGTGACCGCGCTGCGGCGGGCCGGGCTGCGGGAGCGGGCCGTCGGGTTCCTCGGGGACCGGGCCGGGGTGGTGCGGGCCTGCGCGCGGTATGTCGTACGGCAGTTGGGGGGCGAGCCGGTGCAGTGGTACCGGCGCCGGTGTGCCGACGCCGTCGCGGTGCCGGCGGGGGCGGTGAGCGGGCTCGCGGAGTGCGGGGAACGGGGTGACGCCGAGGCCCTGTGGGCGCTGACCTCGCACCCTGATCCGGTGGTCAGGGCACGCGCCGTGGGCGGATTGCGGACGCTGGACGTGCTGGACGTACCGCGGCTGCGGGCGCTGCTCGACGATCCCGCGCCCGCTGTGGTGCGGGAGGCGACCCTGGCGCTGATGCCGTCCGCGCGGCTGCTGGACGACGGGTGGCTGCTGGAGCGGCTGGCGGTGGAGCGGGCCAGGGAGACGCGGGTCTCCGCGTTCCGGCTGCTCACCGCGCACGACGGGCTCGTACGGCTGCGGGCCGCCGTCGCACTGGTCGACGATCCGGACGACAGGCTGCGGCTCTGGGCCCGGCAGTGCGTGCGGCGCTGGTACCCGACGGCGGACGTGCCGCGTGGGGCGGCCGAGGTGGGTGAGCTGCTGGGGCGGGTGCGGCACCTGCTGGATGACCACGTGCTCAGGACGCGCCTGTGGGAGACCGGCCTCAAGACCTGAGCCTTTGCTGGCCCTAGGGCTGATCGCGACCACTTCATGGCCGGGGCCGGGTGCACACTGGAGGGTGGGACGAGTGCCTGACTGCGGGGTGATGCAGATGCGGAGTCGTTTTCGGAGCGACCGGCGGCTGACCGTGCGGATGACGGTCACGATGTTCCTGCTCGGACTGCTCTACGTGGCCTTCTTCGCCGCGTTGATCGTGTTGTTGAAATCCTGGCTGCTGGTCGTGGGCCTGATCGCCGTGATGTTCGTGGCGCAGTTCTGGTTCTCCGACAAGATCGCGATGTTCGCGATGCGCGGGCGGGTCGTGGGGCGGCAGGAGTATCCCGAACTGCACGCCGTGGTCGACCGGTTGTGTGCCATCGCCGACATGCCCAAGCCGGTGATCGCGGTGTCCGCGATGGACATGCCCAATGCGTTCGCCACCGGGCGCAACGCTGACAACGCCGTGGTGTGTGTGACGACCGGGCTGCTCAGGCGGCTGGACCCGGCCGAGCTGGAGGGCGTGCTGGCGCACGAGCTGTCGCACGTGGCGCACAAGGACGTCGCCGTGATCACCATCGCGTCCTTCCTCGGGGTGATCGCCGGGCTGATCGTCCGGTTCGCCTTCTACAGCCAGCTGTTCGGCGGGCGGAAGGACCAGAACACGGCCGTGATCTTCGCCGCCGTGATGGGCGTCTCCGCGGCCGTGTACGCGCTGAGCTTCCTGCTGATCAGGGCGCTGTCGCGGTACCGGGAGCTGGCGGCGGACCGGGCCGCGGCCCACCTCACGGGCCGGCCCTCGGCGCTGGCGTCCGCGCTCACCAAGGTCTCCGGCGAGCTGGCCCGGATCCCCACCAAGGACCTGCGCACGGCCCAGGCCTTCAACGCCTTCTACTTCACCCCGGCCACCGGCAAGGAGCCCGGTATCGAGCGGTACTTCTCGACCCACCCGTCCCTGGAACAGCGGCTCGATCAACTGGGGCGGATCTCCGCCGAGTTGGGTGAGGCCGCGGAGCCCGGGAAGGCGGGCTGAGGATGGGGCTGCTGGACATCCTGCTCGGGCGCACGAAGCCTGTCGCGCCCGATCTCGACCAGCTCTTCGCGCTGCCGTCGGCGGCCGTGACGCTGGAGGCGGCGGTCTCCTTCACGCCGACCGGGCGCGGAGCGGTGTGCTTCGCCACGGTCGAGGGCGCCGCCTTCGAGCAGACGCACCGGGAGGTCCAGGCCCTGCTCGACGCGGACGCCGACCGCGACGGCCCGCCGGTGGAGCTGCGGCGGGACGACTTCGGCTACTCCTGGCTGGTCTCCGAGCGCAGACCGGACCAGCTGCCGCAGCTGGTCAACGACCTGCACGCGGTGAACAGTTCGATGGAGGTCAACGGCTTCGGGCCGCAACTGCTGTGCTCGCTCGCCGGGTTCCACGACGACGAGGGCCGGTCGCTCGCGCTCGTCTACCTGTACAAGCGCGGCACGTTCTTCCCCTTCGCCCCGCTGCCCGGTGACGGACAGCGCCGCGACAACCCGCTGGAGCTGCGGGTGAAGGCCACGCTCACGAACGACCTGCGGATCGAACAGGACCTGAACCGCTGGTTCCCGCTGTGGGGCGCCCCCGGCCTCTGAGCTCCTAGCCCTTTCTCTCGCGCGCCTGTCGGCGGGCCTCCAGGGGGTGCTCGCGGCGGTAACGGCGTTCCCACCTGGCCTGCTTGTCCCGGCGGTCGCGGTACGCCCGGTAACTGCCGGGCGACACACCCGACGCTCCCCCGGACGAACCGCCCGGCGAGGACGCGGAGGCGCCCCGGCTGCTGCGGCCGCCACGGCCGTACTGCGTGTAAAGGAAGAGCACGGCTACGGCGACGAGCCACCAGGTGTGGTTCCCGAAGCCCAGGACGACCAGGACGACGGTCCCGGAAATGACCATGGTGCCCATGACGGGCCTTCCGTGTACGGGGTTGTGGTGTAGAAGAGTAGCCCCGCAGGGGCGGCCTGATGCCTGCCCTGCGCGAGCTCTTTCCCCTCACCCGGGAGTTACCGGCATGCCCGAGTCCTTCACTCAGGAACACGACGGCGAGCGCCTGCACGGCGTCCGCGACGGCAACGACGACCGGGCCGCTGCTGCGGCTGCGACGGTCGTACTGCTGCACGGGGCCGGGAACGGCAGCAAGGAGCGGCTCCTGCCGCTGCTCGACGAGTTCGTGGCGCACGGCTGCCGTGTGCTCGCCTTCGACTTCTCCGGGCACGGCGAAAGCACCGGTGAGCTCGCGGAGTTGAGTCTGCGCAGGCGTTTCGGGCAGGCGGTCGCCGTGATCGACGCGCATGCTCCGGCGGACGGGCCGCTGGTGCTGGTCGGGTTCAGCATGAGCGGGCAGACGGTGGCCGACCTCACCCGGCACTACCGCGAGCGGGTCGCGGCACTCGCCCTGTGTGCGCCCGCCGTGTACGCGGCCGAGGCCTGGGACGTGCCGTTCGGCCGCGGCGACGGGGAGTTCAGCGAGATCATCCGGCGGCCGGGCAGCTGGCACCGGGCACCGGCCCTCGATGCGCTGCGGGACCACCAGGGGCGGGCTGTGCTCGCGGTGCCGGGTACGGACGCGGTGATCCCGCCGGAGGTGACCGAGGCCGTGCAGGATGCGCTGGCCTTCCGGTCCCAGTTCACACGCATCGAACTGCCGGACGCGGACCACCGGTTGGGGGCGTGGCTGCACGATCACCAGGCCGACCGGCGGGAGTTGGTGTCCGCGCTCCTGACCGGCCTCGGCGACCGGGGGTGGACGGCGACCCGGCACTGGGTGGCCGAGCAGCTTCCCGAGGACCGGTCGGTCGTCGACACCGGTTTCCTGTCCGGAGGTTGGAGCTCCCAGATGCGCCGGCTCACCCTCGACGACGGCACCGAGCTGGTCCTGAGGTCGTTCGTGAAGCCGTTCTTCCGGCACCACGCGCCCGGGCTTCTGCACCGCGAGGCGTCGGTCCTCGCGCTGCTCGCCGCTCGTGAGGGCGTTCCGGCGCCCGAGCCGATCGCCGTCGACGCCACGGCCGAACACTGCGACCACCCCTCGTTGCTGATGTCCCGGCTGCCGGGCCGCGTGCGGGTCGACGAGGAGGATCTGGAGCGGCGCCTGGACCTGCTGGCCGCCCAACTGGTGCGGATTCACCGGGTCGTTCCCGAGGAACGGCCGCGCGGCTACCAGCCGTGGACGTCGCCGGAGAAGGTGCGGGGGATGCGGGGCCCGCTGTGGGAGCGGGCCGTGGCGGTGATCCGCCGGGACCCGCCGCCGTACGAAGGGTGCTTCCTGCACCGGGACTTCCACCCCGGGAACGTGCTGTTCACCGGGGCGGGCGCCGGGCTCGCCGTCAGCGGGGTGGTCGACTGGGTGGAGACCTCGTGGGGACCGGCCGACCTCGATGTCGCCCACTGCTCCACCGCTCTCGCACTTCTGCACGGCCCCGAACACGGTCTCGGTTTCCGGGAACGGTACGAGGCGCACGGCGGCCGCAGCCTCGCCGACGGGCCGGACCACCTGTACTGGCGGCTCCTCGACGCCCTCGCCTACTGCCCCGACGCGGCGAAGCTCGCCGGCCCCTGGCGCGAGCTCGGCCGGTCCGATCTGACGCCGGGGGTGCTGGGCGGACGGCTGGAGGCGTACGTGCGGGGGCTGGTGGAGCGGTACGGGTGACGGGGGCGGTCCGGGTCGGCGGCGCACGCCGCCCCCGCGCGCACCCGCGCCTATTCGCCGGGAGCCGCTCCGACGACGCCCGCCGCGATGGCCGCCGTCAGGGTCGCGTGGTCCTTGGCCGTCCGGGTGGCGTAGGTGAGGGCGAAGTCGGCGATCGCGTGGTCGAAGGTCTCGGCGGTGCCCAGGTATCCGGCGATGGCGATGCGGTCGCCGGAACGGGCGTGGGCGCGGGCCAGGGTGGTGCCGCACAGGCGGGCGTAGGCCGTGAGGTCGGCCGGGGTCATGCCGGCCACGTCCACGGAGCCCTTCATGTCGCGCAGCTGACGCCAGTAGAAGGCACGGCCCTGAGGTCCGCTCATCCAGCCCAGGAAGATGTCGCTCGCGGCCTGGAGCAGGCGCTGGCCCACGACCACCCGGCGCCCGGGATGGACGTACGGTCCCTGCGGCAGGTGTTCCTCCAGTACGGATGCCCGCGCCTCCTTGATCTGGAGGAACAGCGGGTCGTCGGCGTCCCGCCCGGACAGCAGCACGATGAAGCAGCGGGTGCCGACGCTGCCGACGCCGACGACCTTGCGGGCCGCGTCGACGAAGCGGTAGCGGTCCAGGAGCAGCCGGCGTTCCTCGGAGAGCGTGGAGCGGTAGTCGCTGAAGAGCTTGCGCAGGCCGGCCGCGTCGAGGGCGCCGGCGGGTTCGAGGAGCGGCGGGTCGGTGATGATGCGATGGCGGCCGTCGACGGTCTCCGTCAGCTTGCCGAGGGCCTGGAGGCTGGTGCGGCGCCGGGCCCGGGTGAGGCTGGACGCGACGCGGCGGCGATGGCGGTCGGAGCGGACCAGGGGCAGCAGGCTGTCGGCGTCGACGGTCTCGTACCAGACCTCCAGCTCGCCCATGCGGGCCGACCGGTGCATGGCGGTGCGGTAGGCGGTGGTCGCCTCCCGGGCCGCCCGGTGGGCCTTGGCCTCGCTGTGCCCGTTCTCCCCGGCGGCCACGGCGATGCTCGCGGCGAGTCGTTTGACGTCCCACTCGAAGGGGCCGGGGAACGTCTCGTCGAAGTCGTTGAGGTCGAAGAGGAGGGAACGTTCCGGTGAGGCGTACAGGCCGAAGTTGAGCAGGTGGGCGTCGCCGCAGAGCTGCACGGTGAGGCCCGTGTGGGGCTGGGCGGCGAGGTCGGCGGCCATCACGGCGGCGGCGCCGCGCAGGAAGGCGAACGGTGAGGCCGACATCCTGCCGTACCGGATCGGCAGCAGTTCCGGCAGACGGTCACGGCCCTGCCGTTCCAGTACGGCGACGGGGTCCCGGCGGTCCGCGGACGGGATCCAGACGGCGTGCGCGGAACGGCTGACGCGTTTGCGGGCGGCACGGCCGCGGTCGGCTCGGGCGGTGGGGGTACCCGTGGAGCCGGGGGTGTTCATGCGCCCTGCCTGTGCGTCACGCCCGCCTCCTGGTTCCCGGTGTCCTTCACCTCCTGATCGCAGTGAAGGGCCGGGACGGGGAGGTACGCATGCCGGGTACGGCGATCGGGTGACGGCGCGTCCCGCCGGTACGGCAGGCCGTCGGTCACCCGGGGCGCCGTCACGTGGTGGGTCACGGTCACGCCTGTCGATGCGGTCCCGCGTCCCCGCGGGGCCCGTTGTCAGTGCCCTGGGTCAGGATGGGTCCCATGGTCTTGGATGACGGGGTGCGGTACATCGGGGTGGCCGAGCGGCGGGGGCGGCTGGGGCTGCGGCACCAGCTGGCCGGGACGGCTCGCGTGGGGAGTCCGGAGGAGGTGGCGGCCGCCCTGGTCGCGCTGCACGGATCCGACCCCGCGACGGTCTATCTGGCGATCGGCGCGCGGCTCACCGATCCCGCCGGGACCGTCGCAGAGACCGGGCGGGCGCTGTACGAGGACAGGTCGCTGGTACGGATGCACGGCATGCGGCACACGGTGTTCGCGTTCCCCACCGAACTGGCCGCGGTCGTGCACGCCTCCACCGGTCTCACGGTGGCCGCCCGCGAACGGGCCGGGCTCATCAAGGACATGGCGAAGGCGGGTGCCCCGGACGCGACCTGGCTGAAGGAGGTCGAGGAGTCGGCGCTGGCCGCGCTCGCCCGGCGCGGGCAGGCGACGGCCTCGGAGCTCGCCGTGGACGAGCCGCGGCTGCGGGAGCAGTTCGCGTACGCGGCCGGGAAGAGCTACGAGGGCGTCCACAGCGTCTCGAGCCGCCTGTTGAGGGTGCTCGGGCTGGAGGGCAAGGTGGTCCGCGGCCGTCCCCTCGGCTCCTGGACCTCCACGCAGTTCCGCTGGGCGGTGGCACCGCCGCATCCCGAACTGGACGTGGCCGAGGCGCAGGCGGAGCTGCTGCGGCGCTGGCTCACCGTCTGCGGCCCCGCCACCGAGGCCGACCTGAAGTGGTGGACGGGCTGGAAGGTGACCGACGTGCGGCGCGCCCTCACGGCGATCCGCGCGGCAAGGGTGTCCGTCGACGAGGGCCCGGCCTACGTCGTCGACGGCGACGCGGACCCGGTCGCGGCCCCCGCCGAGCCCTGGGTCGCGCTGCTGCCCGGCCTCGATCCGACGGCGATGGGCTGGCAGCAGCGGGACTGGTATCTGGCCCCGTCCCTGCGGCCCGCCCTGTTCGACCGGAGCGGCAACGTGGGTCCGACGGTGTGGTGCAACGGGCGGGTGGTGGGAGGTTGGGGTCAGCGGCCCGACGGGGAGATCGTCTGGCGCCTGCTGGACCCGGAGGGGGTGGGGCGTGAGGAGAAGGCTGCCATCGCCGCGCAGGCGGACCGGCTGCGCGGGTGGGTCGGTTCGACCCGGGTGACACCGCGCTTCCGGAACCCGCTGGACAAGGAACTGGCCGGCTCCGCCGACTGACCGGAACACCGGGCGCCCGTGGCACGAGGGCGCCCGGCGCCACGGCTACCGCGCGTACCGCATCAGCGCCCGCACCATGTGGCATGTCGTGTCCGACGGCGGGTGGACGCCGATCATCTCGGCGGTGTCCCGGATCGTCTCGTTGCGGGCCTGGTTCGGGACGAAGACGCCGGAGTCGAGCAGGGCGATCGCGAGTCGCATCGCCTTGAGGCGGCGGTTGTGGGTGACGTACCACTCGCGGGGGCGGCCCGGCGGCAACGGGCGCTTCTCCACGGGCGTGTACGGGAGGTCGAGCAGCACGGGGTGCTTCGCGGTGGACTGGGTCGGCATCGGCTTCTGCTTCAGTGCGGCAGCGGGCACAGGCATCCTCCTGTCGCGGTAAGGGCGACCGCCGGGGACCCGGCGACACCCTCGAACACTGCTTCTATTCTACCTCTCGCCACTGACAAAAGCCCCTGGCCACAAGGCTGTCGGGGGTGCTGTGACGCAGGTGGAGGACGGGTTTTCACGTACCGTGGGCGGCATGGAGATCTGGATCAATCCGGCCTGTTCGAAGTGCCGCAGCGCGATCGGTGTGCTCGATGCGGAGGGCGCCGACTACACCGTCCGCCGCTATCTGGAGGACGTCCCGAGTGAGGACGAGATCCGCGAGGTGCTCGGCCGGCTCGGCCTCGAACCGTGGGACATCACCCGCACCCAGGAGGCCGCCGCCAAGGAACTCGGCCTCAAGGAGTGGGCCCGGGACAGCGGTTCACGCGACCGCTGGATCAAGGCACTCGCCGAACACCCCAAGCTCATCCAGCGCCCGATCATCACCGCGGAGGACGGCTCGGCCCTGGTCGCCCGCACCGACGACGCCGTACGGGACGCCCTGGCCAGGAAATGACGGGATGTGACGCAGGCCACGTCGCGCGTCTCCTCTGACCTCTGAGCAACCTTGTTCGGTATCTCGTACATAGCGGCGTACGCTCCCCTACCTCTCAGGAGGCGCGGATGTCGCGCAGGAGAACACTCGGTACGAAGAAGAAGGTCGCGCTGCTGGTGAGCGCGGCGGCGGTGGCGGGCGGCGGGGCCTTCGTCCTGGCCGGCACCTCCAACGCCGCGCAGAGTCCGCAGACGGCGGCGGAGTCCACCGTCTGCCAGGGACTCGCCACCGCGCTCGGCAACAACCAGCGGTTCATCGAGGGCCAACGGGCCGCTCCCGACGCGCAGTCGGCGGCCCGGATCGCCAACCGGGAAGCGGTGATCGCGCAGATCGAGGTCCAGCAGAAGGCGTCCACCTGTGTGGTCGGGGAGTCGGCTCAGGGCTCCCAGGCCGCACAGCAGCAGCCTTCGCAGACCGCCTCCGCGTCGACACCCGCGGCCCAGGCCCCTCCCGCGTCCCAGGCCCCCGCGCCGGGGAACGCCGGTTCAGGGCAGCAGGTCTGCAACGGCTCGACGGTCACGCTGTCCGGGGAGGGCGGTGCGCCCGCGGCGTCCAGCAACCAGTTCCCGGCCGGTACGAAACTGAAGGTCACCAACCTGGACAACAACAAGTCCACGACGGTGCAGGTCACTTCGGTCTCCGGCAGCTGCGCCCTGCTCAACAACGCTGCCTTCGAACAGGTGCGGGAGCCGGGCAAGTTCCTCATCCGCCGAGTCGTGATCGAGAAGGTGGGGTGACACCGGCCACGCCTGGTGGGTGACGGTCCTGCTGTTCGCGGCCACGAACAGCAGGACCACTCAGCTCATGGTGACCCGCGCCGCCCCCGACTCCCAGGGGCGCGGGGAACGGCGCGGCCGGCCCCCGCCGGCCCGCAGCCGCCCGACGCCCTACCGGACCCGCGCCAGCGCCTTCGCCTCCCTCTCCGGATCGAGCCCGACCACCGGCCGGTCCGGCCGCTGCGGGGCCACCCCGCCGAGCTCCTGGAGCCAGCGCCAGGTGTCGCTCACGGTCTCGGTGACCGGGCGACACCGCAGGCCTGCCGCAGCGGCCCGGGAGGTGTCCCCCGCGTGGAGGGTGTCGTGGAGGTCCGTGTCCGGCGGAACCCAGATCGGGAGTTCGGTCCAGGGGGCGATGCCCTCGCCGAGGACGATGTCCGGGGCGGTCCAGCGGAGTTCGGCGGTGGAGCCGGTCACCGCCACACATGCGTCGAGGAGTTCGCCCATGGTCGTGTGACCGCGCGGGCTGACCAGGTCGTACGGCCCGTTCAGACCGGCCACGGCCGCGCCCAGCACCCATTCCGCCAGGTCACGGACGTCGATGTACTGGAGCAGGAGGTCCCGGGGACCGGGGGCGAGGACCGGGCCGCCGCGGGCGACACGGCCGAGCCACCACGGCAGGCGTCCGATGTTCTCGTACGGGCCGAGGATCAGGCCCGCCCGGACCAGGAGGGAGCGCTCCGGACCGAAGGCGTCGAGTACCGCCAGTTCGCCGCCCCGTTTGTCCCGCGCGTAGTCGGTTCCGTCCGCGTCGGGCTCGGCGCCCTCCACCAGGGGCGCGTCCTCGGCGAACCCGGGGGGCTGCGGCCAGGCGTACACCGAGCGGCTCGACACGTACGCGTACCGGTCGGCGCGGTCCCGCAGCAACCGCGCCGTGTCCCGGACCGCGCGGGGCGCCGCCGACCAGGTGTCGACGACCAGGTCCCAGGTACCGCTGCCGGAGAGCGCGGTGAGTCCGTCGGGCTCGGTGCGGTCGCCGTGCAGCGACCGCACCCCGGCCACGGGTGCGTGCCGTCCCCGGTGGAAGGCGGTCACGTCCCAGCCGTGCTCCAGGGCCGCCTCGGCGACGGCCCGGCCGACGAACTCGGTGCCACCCAGCAGGAGAAGTCTCATACCGGTGACTGTGCCCTGCGGGGCGGCGGAACGGAACGGGAATCTGCCGTCGGCAGACGGGTCAGCCGCCGGTCGGCGGGGTGTACTTGTAGCCGACCCGGCGCACGGTCTGGATCGCGCCCCGGAAGTCCGCGCCCAGCTTGCGGCGCAGCCGGGCGATGTGGACGTCGACGGTCCGGCCGTCGCCGACGTGGCCGTAGCCCCAGACCGTGGTGACCAGCTGGTCGCGGGTGTGCACCCGGTGCGGGTGCTGGACCAGGTGGGCCAGCAGCTCGAACTCCAGGTACGTGAGGTCGAGTTCCGTGCCGTTCACCGCGGCGGTGCGCTGCACGGTGTCGATGCGGACGAGCGGGGCCCCGGCGCCCTCGCCCCGCGGCTGCGGCAGCGACTGCGGCGGCTCCGGGAGGAAGGGCGGCCGCTGGTCGGCCGGGACGAGCACCAGGTAGCCGATCATCGGGGGCTGCCCCGGCAACGTCGGCAGGGTGTGCTGAGGGGCGGGCAGCCAGGTGGCGCCCGGTGGCAGGAAGTCCGCGACGTTCGGGACGTCGTCCGGGCCGACGGCCCGGAGCCGGTGCCGTGCGCCGTTCTCGGACGGGCCGGTGAGGGGTGCGGTGGGGAGAGTACGAGTGGTCGCCATGAGAGGTCAGCTCTTTCGCGCGAGAAGGTCGTCAGGAGACGTACGTCGACTGCGCGCTGGCCGAAGGCCGGGTGTACGGCGTTAGAGGGCCGGCGCGTTCATCGCGCGGCAACACACCCGGTCGAAGTCGTGGTGCTGACGGGAGGGCCAGAAGGGCTCGAGGTCATGGCGACCCGTCGCGGTGTACTTCTGGAAGCTGGCCATGAGCTCATTGAAGCAGACACCGGCCCGTGACAGGAGTCTTCTCTCACTGCCTGGACACTTCCTTGGCGTGAAATCGGCGTGAGACGGCTCACCCCACCAGGCGTTTCCGCCATATCAGGGGCGTGACCTCGATCGCCTTGTGCGGACTGCCGTCCCACTGCGTGGACAGACCGGCACTCAGCAGAGCGGCCACGACCTCGTGGCCCACGGCGGTGTCCGTGTCGGCCGAGCCGTCGAAGCCGCCGTACAGCAACGTCAGTCCCTGTCCGGCGGCGGCGCTCTCGGTGCACTGCGTGTGGAAGTAGACGAATCCGCGGTCGCCCTCCGCGCGCTCCGCACCGATCTCCGTCGTGCCGCAGGTGCGGCAGCAGGCGAAGTTCTCCCGGGCGGTGATGCCGCTCGCGTCGAGCGCCTCGAAGGCCCTGCCCAGCAGTTCGGGCTCGGTGACGCCCTCCCACCGCTGCTGCTCGGTCAGCCGCTCCACCCAGAGCCGGTCCACCAGCTCCCCGGCCTGCGCCCGCGACACGGGCCTGTCGTCGCCGTCGACCAGCAGGTCCTCGGCGGCCTCGGTGAGGCGGGCCCGGTCGTCGTACCCGCAGCGCAGCAGCAGTCGTATGCGCTCCTCGACCTGCTCGCGGACCGCGTCCGGCAGCTCGGGGATCTCCTCGGCCGGTCCGAGGTCCACCGGGTCCCACGCCACGTCCGCGTCCCAGCCGTCCTCCTGCCGCGCCCAGCCGGTCAGCAGGTCGGCGACGCGGCCGGGGTCGGTGAGGCGCGCACCGAAGAAGCGGTCCCGGCTCAGGCGGTGTTCCAGCTGGTAGTCCCCGCCCTCCTCGTGCCACACCTGCGCGAACACGTGCGGCAGGTCCGGGATGCGCTGGGCGACGAGGAAGCGGTTGCCCGCGCGGCCGAGGCCGGTCACCGCCTCGCGCAGCTCCCCGGCCGACATCCCGGTGTACTTCTGTCCGTGTTCGGTCCAGGCCTTGACGGCCAGGCCCCCGTAGATCTCCATGTCCCTCACGATGGCAGACGCCACTGACAACGCCGAGGGGCGCCCACCGCGATCGGTGGACGCCCCTCGGGAAGCAGCGGCGGGGATCAGACCTGTCCGGCCTTCTCCAGCGCGGAGCAGCAGGTGTCGACGATCAGGCGCGTCACCAGGTACGGGTCGACGTTGGCGTTGGGGCGGCGGTCCTCGATGTAGCCCTTGCCGTCCTTCTCGACCTGCCACGGGATACGCACCGAGGCGCCGCGGTTGGAGACGCCGTAGGAGTACTCGTTCCAGGGGGCGGTCTCGTGCAGACCCGTCAGACGGTCGTCGATGCCGGCGCCGTAGTGCTTGACGTGGTCGAGCGGCTTGGAGCCCTCACCGAGCGACTCGCACGCGGTGATGATGGCCTCGTAGCCCTCGCGCATCGCCCTGGTGGAGAAGTTGGTGTGCGCGCCGGCGCCGTTCCAGTCGCCCTTGACCGGCTTGGGGTCGAGGGTGGCGGAGACGCCGAAGTCCTCGGCGGTGCGGTAGAGCAGCCAGCGGGCCACCCACAGGTGGTCGGAGACCTCCAGAGGGGAGACCGGGCCGACCTGGAACTCCCACTGGCCGGGCATGACCTCGGCGTTGATGCCGGAGATCGCGAGGCCCGCCTTGAGGCAGTTGTCCAGGTGCGCCTCCACGACGTCACGGCCGAAGATCTCGTCCGCGCCGACACCGCAGTAGTAGCCGCCCTGCGGGGCCGGGAAGCCGCCCTTGGGGAAGCCGAGCGGGTAGCCGTCCTTGAAGAACGTGTACTCCTGCTCGATGCCGAAGATCGGCTCCTGGGAGGCGAACTTCGCCGCGACCTCGGTCAGCGCGGCACGGGTGTTGGACTCGTGCGGCGTCATGTCGATGTTGAGGACCTCGCACAGGACGAGGATGTCGTCGCCGCCGCGGATCGGGTCGGGACAGGAGAAGACCGGCTTGAGGACACGGTCCGAGGAGTGCCCCTCGGCCTGGTTCGTGGAGGACCCGTCGAAGCCCCAGATCCCCAGCTCAGCACCCTTGGCGTCGTCGGCCAGGATCTTGGTCTTCGAACGCAGCTTGGCCGTCGGCTCGGTGCCGTCGATCCAGATGTACTCAGCCTTGAAGCTCACGGGGCCACATCCTTCGGGGGTATGTCTGGGCGCACTTGCGGGTGCAGCGGCGCTGCGGCACTGAAACGCCGCCTCTCGTACGCCCGCGAGCCTGTCAACAGGCGATTTCCCGGCCATTGCTCGAATGTGAACCCCGTGTTACCTGGTGGTGCTGTGGCGCGATTCACCGTGTGAGCGTCGGCGGCGGCCGGGAAAGTCGATACGGAGACACGGCGTCGGAGGCCGGTGCGCCTCGTATGCAAAGGGTGTATCTGGCACCACCCCCGGATCGGGCGGCCAGGCCCAGTGACCGCCGTCCCCCGCTCGACCAGACTGGCCGCATGACCTTCGAGACGCGGAACGACGGCAGGGGCAGGAGGGCGCGGGCCACGGGGCTCGCGGCCGTACGGGGGCTCGCGCTGGCGCTGGTGTCGCTGCCGGGGTCGTTGCTCGGTTTCACGCTCAGCCTGGTGTCCGTCGTGCTCGTGCCGGTCGGGATCGGGGTCTTCACGACCCCCTGGGTGCTGAAGGGCGTGCGGGCCTTCGCGAACTGGCGGCGGGTCCTCGCGGCCGAGTGGGGCGGAGTGCGGATCCCGTCCGCGTACCGGCCGGTGCCCGAGGGCGCCAACCCCTGGCAGCGGACCTACGCGCTGCTCAGGGACCCGGCGACCTGGCGGGACCTGCGGTGGCTCCAGGTGGACATGACGGCGGGGTTCGTGACGGCACTGCTGCCCGCGGTGCTCGTCCTCTACCCGCTGGAGGGGTTCGCGGTCGCGGCCGGGCTGTGGCGGCCGCTCTCGGAGACGGGCGGCTACTGGTACGGCTTCGTGCGTGTCGGCGACCAGACCTCCGCACTGGCCGCCGGCGCCCTGGCCCTCGTCCTCCTCGTCCCCGCGCACTTCTTCACCGTCCGCCTGCTGCACGCCCACTTCGCGCTCACCCGGGCCGTCCTCGCCCCGAGCCAGGCCGAACTGGCCGAGCGGGTGAAGGTGTTGACCGAGACCCGGCGTGACGCCGTGGACACCTCCGCGGCCGAACTGCGCCGCATCGAACGGGATCTGCACGACGGCGCGCAGGCCCGCCTGGTCGCCATGGGCATGGACCTCGGCACCATCGAGATGCTCCTCGACAAGGATCCCGCGCAGGCCAAGCGGCTGCTCGCGCAGGCCCGCCAGTCCTCCCTGGACGCGCTCACCGAACTGCGCGACCTGGTGCGCGGCATCCATCCGCCGGTGCTGGCCGAACGCGGACTGGGCGACGCCGTACGGGCGTTGGCGCTGCGGCTGCCGGTGGCGACCGAGGTGACGGTGGAGCTCGACACCCGGCCGGACGCGCCCGTGGAGTCGGCCGCCTACTTCGCCGTCAGCGAGGTCCTCACCAACGCCGTCAAGCACTCCGGTGCGGACCGGATCTGGATCGACCTGCATCACACGGAGGGCATGCTGCGGATCTCCGTCACCGACAACGGCCGGGGCGGGGCGGTGATCGCGGCCGGTTCGGGGCTGGCCGGGGTGGAGCGCCGGCTGGGTACATTCGACGGCGTCCTGGCCGTCGGCTCACCCGCGGGCGGTCCCACCATGGTGACCCTGGAGATCCCTTGCGCGTAGTCCTGGCCGAAGACCTCTTCCTGCTGCGGGACGGGCTCGTACGACTCCTGGAGGCCCACGGCTTCGAGATCGCCGCGGCCGTCGAGAGCGGGCCGGAGCTGGCCCGCGCGCTGGCCGAGCTGGAGCCGGACGTCGCGGTGGTCGACGTACGGCTGCCGCCGACGCACACCGACGAGGGGCTCCAGTGCGCGCTGACCGCCCGCCGGGACAGACCCGGGCTGCCGGTGCTGGTGCTCTCGCAGCACGTGGAGCAGCTGTACGCGCGCGAGTTGCTCGCCGACGGCAGCGGCGGGGTGGGCTACCTGCTCAAGGACCGGGTCTTCGACGCGGAGCAGTTCGTGGAGGCGGTACGGCGGGTGGCGGCGGGCGGTACGGCGATGGACCCGCAGGTGATCCAGCAGCTGCTGGCCCGGCGGACGGCCGGCGACCAGCCGCTCGGCCGGCTCACGCCCCGGGAGCGGGAGGTACTGGAACTCATGGCGCAGGGGCGGACCAACGCGGCGATCGCCGGCAGGCTCGTGGTGACGGAACGGGCCATCGCCAAGCACACCGCCAACATCTTCACCAAACTGGGTCTTGAGGTGTCGGACGATGACAATCGCCGTGTTCTGGCGGTGCTCGCCTTTCTCGACCGGGACCGGTGACCACTTCTTCATTCTCTGTAACTCCTGCTGCTCACAGGACTGTTGGCACCCCGGAGCCCGGTAAACCTCTGATTTGTTTGTGGGGCGGCTGAACACCCTTGGGACCACGTGCGTAAGGGAGGGAGCCGCTTCACTCCTGTCGGGCGCCTCGATGGCCCGGAAAAGGAAGTCAGAGGAGTTCCATGGGACGCAACACACGTAAACGCCGGTCGTCGATGGCCAACAAGGCCATAGCCGCCTCGGCGGCCCTAGCGCTCGGTGGGGGCGGGCTGATCTGGGCGAACTTCTACGCCTCGGCGCACGAGTCCAACAACAGCAACGGCTGGTCACAGAATCAGACCAAGGCCGCCGCCGCGCAGGTGGCGACCATCTCCTGCCCCGATGTCGGGCAGAAGCTGACGAATGTGCCTCAGGCGGCCCGCAACGGCGTGGCCACCGAGCTGGCGAACCTGGACAAGCAGATCACCGAGGCCTACGCCCGGCTCGCCTCGACGCGCCAGGCGCAGGCCGGTGACGCCGGCTTCGTCCAGAACGCCATCGTCGGCCCCCTGAAGGAGAAGCGGGCGGCCACGATCGACCGGATCCGCATCGACATCCAGCGCGTCGGTGGCCAGTTCAACAGCTCGCTGAGCCAGTTGGCGGCCTGCACCACGCAGAACGCGCAGACCAACGCCGGTAACGCGGGCGGTCAGCAGAACAACGGCGGCCAGCAGCAGAACGGCGGTCAGCAGCAGAACGGTGGCCAGCAGAACAACGGCGGCCAGCAGCAGAACGGTGGCCAGCAGAACAACGGTGGCCAGCAGCAGGGCAACGGCGGACAGGGCGGCAACGGCCCGGTCGCAGCCGACTTCGTGGACATCACCAAGGTCCAGGGCGGCAGCGCCCAGATCGGTGTGGGCGCGAACGGCCTCCCCGCCAACGGCAACTCGGGCTCGCGGGGCAGCTTCACCACCAAGTGCGGCACCAACGCGAACAAGAACCACAACACGGACAACGTGATCGTGGCTCCCGGTGTCGCCAACGGTGCCCACCACCTGCACGACTACGTCGGCAACCAGAGCAACGACGCGTTCGCGAGCGACCAGGAACTGGCGGCGGCGACGACCACCTGCCAGAACCAGGGCGACAAGTCCTCGTACTTCTGGCCGGTACTGCGTCTGCAGAACGGCACGCAGGACTTCGACCAGAACAAGGACGGCGGCGGCAAGGAAGGCAACGTCGGCAAGATCCTGCAGGCCTCCCAGGCGCAGATCAAGTTCGTCGGCAACAAGAAGGGCAACGTCGTCGCGATGCCGACCGCCCTTCGCATCATCACCGGTGACGCCAAGGCCTTCGTCAACGGCAACGCCAACGCCAACGTGAACTGGTCCTGCACCGGCTTCGAGAACAAGGTGCAGCTGCACGACAAGTACCCGATCTGCCCGCAGGGCAGCCAGGTGGTACGCACGACCGACTTCCAGAGCTGCTGGGACGGTCAGAACATCGACAGCGCCAACCACCGCACCCACGTGGCGTTCGCCGCGGCGGACGGCAGCTGCGCCAACGGCTTCAAGGCGATCCCCCAGCTCCAGGTCCGGCTCGTCTACAACGTCCCGGCCCCGAAGCTGCAGAACGGCACGGTCGTCAACCCGTACGCGGTGGACACCTTCCCGGAGAACCTGCACAAGCCGATCACCGACCACAACGACTTCATCAACTTCTTCTCCACGAACACGATGAACCAGCTGGTCAACTGCATCAACACCGGCAAGAAGTGCCAGTGACCCAGGGCTAGCCCATGAGGAAGCCGGCGGTGGGAATCCCACCGCCGGCTTCCTTGTGTCCGTGTCCGGATGGATGCAAGTGCTAACCGGTGTGCGCCGAGTGGTCCGTGCCCTCCTCGATGTCCCCGCCGAGCGTGGCGCGCAGCGTCGTCACCGTCTTGGTGGTCTCGCCCACCGCGACCCACTTGCGGCCGACGAGGTAGTGACCGCCGTAGTCCTTGGCCCCGTTGATCCACTCGCGCTGTCCGCGGTCGGTGGCGAAGGTGGCGAGGATGAACTTGCCCGGGGAGTGCGCCGCCTTCTTGCACACGGCCTGGCGCAGTTCGTCGGCGTCGATCTGGATGTTGGGCGTGCACTTCACCTCGGCGGCCAGGTGCTCCAGGCTGCCGGTGGCCGCGGAGGGCACCGCGGCGGCCTCCGCGTCACCGCCGGTTCCGCAGCCCGCCAGCGCCAGCACGGCGGCCGCGCCGGTCAGCGCGAGCATCGGTCGGGTCAACCTCATCTGTTCCTCCGGTCACGGTCACGTCGACGGACCCCGGCGGGGGCCCGTCTCCTCCCATACGGCTGTGAGGCGCGGGACGCTCAAATCGAGGTGCCGCCGAGGGTACAGCCGTGCGAAAGTGAGCCCGTGAACGAGGACTGGGAAAAACGAGTGACCGCCGCGTGGGACACCTTCGACGACTTTCCGGAGGAGCGGGCGGCCGATTTCCGGGCCGTGATCGAGGTGCTCGTGGCCGAGCTGCCGGACGGCAGCCCGGACGGCCCCTTCGAGCGGGCCTGTGCCTGGGACTCGACGGGGCACTCGGACAAGGCGGCCCCGCTGTACCGGGAGGCGCTCGCGAAGGGGCTGCGGGGTTACAAGGGGCGACGGGCCAAGATCCAACTGTCGAGTTCCCTGCGGAACATCGGGCGGGCGGAGGAGGGCGTCAAGCTGCTCACGCCCGAACTGGACGGCCCGTCCGACGAGTTGGACGACGCCGTACGGGCCACTCTCGCCCTGTGTCTGTCCAGCCTCGGCCGTGACCGCGAGGGGCTGTCGCTGGTCCTGGGCGCGCTCGCCTCCCATCTGCCGCGCTACCAGCGGTCGATGGCGAACTACGCGCGCGCGTTGGTCGACCCCGAGGGCTGATCCGCGCGGGTGGCGGTGACCATCCGACGATTCGCTCGTTCTGCTGAACGTGCAGTCACAGGATGTCGCCCCGCGCCCCGCACCCGCCTCAGGCTCCGCCTCCGACCCCGTCGTCGACGTCGAACAGGCCGAGGCCGCGCTCGTCGAGCACTATCCCCGGCTGGTCCGGCTCGCCTATCTGGTGCTGCCGCCCGGCCTGGGCCGCAACCGGCGGGTCCTGACCGCGCACGCCCTCACCCAGCGCGCCCTGCCCCGGGGCCGGGCCGCGGCGCCCGTGATCCCGTCCCAGTCGGCCGGCCGCGAGGGCGACCCCGGCTACGCCTTCGTCCGCCACCAGGTGGTGCGTACGGCGCTGGAGGCGGGCCTGCCGCTCAGGCGCAGGGCGTGGCCCAAGCGCTCCCAGCTGCCGCCGCTGCTTCCCCAGGTGTGGGGTCTGCGGCTCTTCCCGCGCTCCGGGGGCGCCGACGAACTCGCCCTGGACCAGAGCCTGTCGGCGCTCTCCGGTCCGGCCCGCGCCGCCTACGTGCTGCGCGGCCTGGAGAAGCTTCCCGACGGCGACGTACGCCAGGTCCTGACGGCGGCGGGCGTCGCGGACGTGGACGCGGCGCTCGACGAGGCCGACGAGGTCACCGCGCAGTACGCCCTTCTCGACTCCCCCGAGTTCGATCCCTGCTCGCTGCAGGCCAGGCCCACCGACCTGATGCGGCGCAGGCAGCACATGAAGGCCGCGCTCGCCGCCGCGGCGGCCGTCGCCGTGTGCGGGGCGCTGCTCGGCATGCCCGGTGACGGCTGGGGCCCCGACGGCGCCGCCGCGCCCGCCTACGCGCAGAACCCGGCCGCTCAGGCAGCGCTGGACCCGGCGTTGCTGCTCAAGGTCCCGGCCGCCGCGTGGGAGACCTCGGCCCGCACCGACTTCTCGGTGTGGCCCGCGCGCGGCGAGCTCAGCGGCGACTCGGCCCTGCTGCGCCGCGCCCTCGCCGTCTGGGCCCGTCCCGGCGAGACCGTCCAGGTCTCCGCGACCCCCGGCACCCCGTCGGGCGGCCCGTCGGGCCCGCCGCAGCTCCTGTACGCCGGGATCGTGGACAACGCGCGCGTGGTGATCCTCTACGACGGTCTGCGCATCGTCCGTTACGCCGAGCTGAAGGACAGCACCAAGGGCGCCGCCCTCGACTTCGCCCGGGTCGACGGCGCGGACCGGGCGGGGGCGGGCGCGGTCGTCCTGGGCCGTGCCGACGGCAACGTCCGCTATCTGACGGCTCCTTGGGTGACCGGGGCCGCCGAGCGGGACCTGCTGAAGCCGGGTGCGGGCGCCATGGACCTCACGTTGTCCGGCGGTGCGACGGCACCGATGGCCGGCCCCGCGCAGAGCGGCGCCTGCACCTCCTGGAACGTGCTCCAGCTGACGGACGCCTCCGGTACCCGGCTGTTCACCGACCTCGGCGAGCTGGTGCCGGCCCGCCTCACCACCGGCCGTCCCGGGTCCGTGAAGGACGCCTCCGGGGCGGCGGCGCTGCACGCCTGGGCGCCGTACGCCTGCTCGCTGGGTGCGATGCGTTCCGCTGGCGTGCGCAGCGTGAACGCCTGGGCGTACGCGGCCCAGCAGCTGCCCGACGCGAGCGGGACGGCGGACTGGGTGTGCACCCGGGCCGAGACCTGGCAGGGCGGCGGGGAGCTGGTACTGGCCCAGTTCCACACGCCGGGCGGAACGTACGGGGCGGTCGCGGCGAAGGCGCAGAACGTGCCGTCGTGCGGGGCGAAGGACCCGCAGGTGCTGGCCGGGGTGCTGTGGAAGTCGGGTACGGGGTCCTGGTACCTGCTGGCGGCGGGCAGCCGGGGGACGTCGTCGATCAGTGCCACCGGCGGGGTCCGGGCGACTGCGAACGGTCATCTGCTGGCCGCGCGGGTGAAGCAGGGGGCCCAGGCCGAGCTGAAGGGGACCTTGCAGGACGGGCGGGCGGTGAGTGGGCTCCGGTAGGAGCGGAGCGTGCCGACGCGCGCCGGACCTGTGAACACCCCTGACCGGACCGGGCCGTTCAGGGCCGGATTCGATCGGTAAGGTGTTCGTATGACTACCGGGGTCCGTCGAAGAATGGGAGTCGAGGAACGGCGTCAGCAGTTGATCGGCGTCGCCCTCGAACTGTTCGCCCGTCGCTCGCCCGACGAGGTCTCCATCGACGAGATAGCGTCGGCGGCCGGTATCTCGCGGCCGTTGGTCTACCACTACTTCCCCGGCAAACTCAGCCTGTACGAAGCCGCGTTGAAGCGGGCGGCGGAGGATCTGGCGAGCCGGTTCGAGGAGCCGCACGAGGGGTCGCTGGGCGGGCGGCTGCTGCGGGTGATGCGCCGGTTCTTCGACTTCGTCGACCAACACGGGCCCGGCTTCTCGGCGTTGATGCGGGGCGGCCCCGCGGTCGGTTCCTCGACGACCAACGCCCTCGTCGACTCCGTCCGGCAGATCGCGTACGACGAGATCCTTTCGCATCTGCGCGTGGACGATCCGCCGGCGCGACTGGAACTGGTCGTCCGCTCCTGGATCTCGCTCGTCGAGTCGACGGCCCTGATCTGGCTGGACGGCCGCCGCATCCCGCGCGCCGAGCTGGAGGTGAAGCTCGTGCACGACTTCGCGGCGCTGGCCGCCGTGAGCGCGGCCTTCGACGAGGAGATGACCGCGCTGCTGCGCCACATGCTGAAGGACGAGCCGAACGACGGCCCGTTCACCGACCTGGCCGCCCGGCTGATCTCGCTGGCGTCCTGAAGAACCTAGCGCTCGAACTTCCGGTACGAGGCGTCGAGGTCCCGGACCTCCGCCGAGGCGTGCAGCACCGCTGAGCCGTCGTCCTCCACGTGCTTCTTCAGCAGTTCCAGGACCGCCTCGGTGAGCCTGGCCTTGGTCTCCTCGGTGCGCCCGGCGAGCAGGCCCAGCGTGACGTGCACGACGGCGTGTCCGTGCTCCCCCGGGTTCTCGTACCCGAACGCGGTGACCTCGCTCACCCGGAACTGCGTCTTGCACGCCTCCGGCTTGGCGGCCGCGATCTCGACGACGGCGGTGTGCAGGTCCCGCGCGAAGGCCTCCCGGTCGATCGGGACGAAGCGTGAGTGGTCGACGGTGATCTGCGGCATGGGCACTCCTGTTCTATGACGACACAGGTCAGCGTAGCCGCAGTGCCAGCATCGCGATGTCGTCCTCGCGGTCGTGGCCGAAGGTGTCCAGCAGGGTGTCGCACAGGGCGTCCAGGCCGGGCAGGGCACCGGAGGCGGCCGCGCGCAGCTGTTCCAGGGAGGCCGAGAGGTCGGTGCCGCGGGTCTCGATGAGGCCGTCGGTGACCATGAGGAGCCGGTCGGTGGGTTCGAGGAACATCTCGGTGGCCGCCGGATGGTGCAGCCCGACGCCCAGCAGGGGTCCGGCCGCCTTGGCGTAGTCGGAGGTGCCGTTGTCACGGACGATCAATGGCGGGATGTGGCCGGCGTTGGCGATCCGGGTGCGACCGGTCTCCGGGTCGATCAGGGCCAGACAGACGGTGGCCGTGGTGTCGGGATGGTAGCGCTGGAGCGTCCGGTCGAGTCGCTCGGCGAGGACGGCCGGGTCGCTCTCGTCGACGGCGTAGGCGCGCAGCGCGTGCCGGAGCTCGACCATGACGGTCGCCGCGTCCAGCGAGTGCCCGACGACATCGCCGACCGCGGTGAGCACGCCCTCGTCCACGCGGAGCGCGGCGTAGAAGTCGCCGCCGATCTCGGTCTGCCGGGAGGCGGGGACGTAGCGGACGACGACGTCGAGGCCCGGCAGCTCGGGCAGCCGGTGCGGCTGGGGCAGGAAGCTGTGCTGGAGGGTGAGGGCGACATGCCGCTCGACCTTGTACATGAGCAGCGGCTGGGCGGCGAGCGCGGTGGCCTGGGCCAACTGGGCGAGCAGGGTCTCGCCCTCCAGTCCCATCCGGCGCATCCCGCGCGCGGGCGCGGCCAGGCACACCGGTGTCCGGCCGTCCTGGGTGGCGACGACCGCGAGCCGGGCGTCGTGCTCCACGCCGGGCCGGAAGAACCCGGCGGGCCACAGCGGCGCGGGCACGGTGGTGAGCTGCACGCCGGCCTGTCCCCGGGTGAGCCTGCGCAGCAGGCCGGCCACGGCCCGGTCGGCGTTCTCGTCCGGCAGGGCCACGGGGATGCGGTCCCGGGACAGGCCGCGGTAGAGCTGGTCGTCCTGGTCGAGGACGAAGACGGCGGCGGGGGTGCCGGTGAGCCGCGAGACGCCCTCGGCGGCCGCGTCGGAGAGTTCCTGGAGGGTGCGGGCCGCCTGGATGGTGACGATCATCTCCGACAGCAGGGTGAGCCGTCGCACCAACGCCCGGTCGCTGGCCCGCAGTTGGGCGTTGCGTACGGCGGACCTGACCACTGCCTCGATCTCCAGCGGCTCGGCGGGGACCTTCAGATAGGCCTCGACGCCCGTGTCCATGCCCGCGCAGTGCACGGCCGGGGGCACGGCGGCGGCGGAGAAGTGCACGACGGGAATCCCGGCCGTGTGCGGTTGCTCCTTGAAGAGGCGGCACAGTTCGAAGCCGCTCATGTCCGGCAGGCCCACGTCGACGAGAGCCACGTCCGGAAGGGTGCCCTTGCGCAGTCGTACGTCGAGTTCGGCGAGGGCCTCACCGCCGGTCGCGACCGGGACGACCCGGTGACCGGCACGGCTCAGCACGGTGCCCATGGCGTACCGGCTGGCCTCGACGTCATCCACGACGAGCACGGTCGTGCCTGTCAGCTTGCCTTTTGCTTCCATCTGTCACCCCTCGGGCAACACCGGTGGAGCAGACCGGGGTTCAGGGTCTGCCCCACCAAGGTAATGGGTTCGGCTAGGGATGACGAAGAAAAACGGCCACGGTTCGCCCCGGAACGGCGAAGGTGCCCGATTTCTTCTCGTAGGACGCCTCCTTGACGGTAGAGTCCGCCCCCGCCGCCTGCACGGGATGCAGCCGGTATGCCCGTCCGGCCAGGGCGTCGACACGCTGGGTGCGGGCGTTCGGCGTCGCGTTGAACACGACGACGAGATCACCGAGTTCCATCGTGATCACTCCGGGCGTCTCGTCCTTGCCGGACAGCGGGAAGGACAGCTGCGACTGCACCCGGTCCGCCGTGCCGAGCGAGAACGCCTTCTCCGTCGTACGGATCCGCAGCAGGTCCCGGTAGGCGGCCGAGGCTCCCTCGATCTGCGGGCAGCCGACCTTCACCGAGCCCAGCAGGGGCTTGGCGTACGGCCACTTGGTCGCGTTGTCGGCGGCCATGGGCAGTCCGCGTCCGAAGCCGTTGCCGTCCTCGCAGTTCCAGTGGACGGCGTTGAACCAGTCGCCGCTGTCGAAGGAGTTGCGGTCCAGGGACTTGGAGCGCAGCAGGTCGGTGCCCGCCTGGGAGAGTGCCGGGCCCTGCGAGAGGGCTGCCGTGGCCATGGCGAGGACCTGCATCCGGGCCCGGTCGTCGGCACCGGTGCCGGCGGGCAGCTTGTACGTCAGCGCGTCGAACAGTGACTCGTTGTCGTGTGCGTCGGCGTAGGCGAGGGCGTCGCCGGGCGCGTCCGCGTAGCCGGCGGGCTGCCCGTTGTAGTCGACCTGGGCGCCGGTGACCTCCTTGCCGCCGGTGTCGGTGAACCGGTACCGGGCGAGGTTGCCGGAGAGCCCGACCTTGATCAGGTCCTGGTAGTGCAGCAGGCGGGCCTTCTGCTCCTGTGAGGTCCCGTTCGCCGTCGAGGTGTTGGGGTCGGTGTACAGCCCGGACGCGAAGCCCTGGACGCCGGGGTCCTCGTCGAAGGGGCCGCCGCCGCGCACGGCGTCACGGGCGCGGTCGGAGAAGGTCGCGATGCCCGTGCCGGCCATGTTCTTCTGCGTGGCCTGCACGAAGCGGGCGTCGTCGGCGACCTCGCCGAAGTTCCAGCCCTCGCCGTAGAGGATGATCTTCCTGCCGTCGACGCCGTCCTTTGCGGGGGTCAGCGCGTCGAGGGCCTTCCTGACGGCCAGGATGTTGGCCTTGGGGTGGTGGCCCATGAGGTCGAAGCGGAAGCCGTCGACCTTGTACTCCCTGGCCCAGGTGACGAGGGAGTCGACGACCAGTTTGCCCATCATGGCGTTCTCGGTCGCGGTGTTCGCACAGCAGGTGCTGTTGGCGACCGAGCCGTCGGCGAGGAGCCGCTGGTAGTAGCCGGGCACGATCCGGTCGAGCACGCTCGTGGCGGCCTGTCCGCTCGCCGCGGTGTGGTTGTAGACGACGTCCATGACGACGCGCAGGCCGTCCTCGTTGAGGGACTTGACCATCTTCCGGAACTCGACCGTGCGGCCGGTGCCGTCCGGGTCGGTGGCGTACGAGCCTTCGGGGACCGTGTAGTGGTACGGGTCGTAACCCCAGTTGTAGGCGTCCTTCGCGGCGGCCTTCGCGACGCACTCCTGCTGTGCGCCGGAGTCGGCCGGGTACGAGGCGAGGTCGCAGTCGGGGGTCGCCCGGTCCTCCCGGCGTTCGGGGATGGTCGCGATGTCGAAGGCGGGCAGCAGGTGCACGTACGACGTGCCCGCCTTCGCGAGCTCACGCAGGTGCCTGGAGCCGTCGCTGTCCTTGTCGGTGAAGGCGAGGTAGGTGCCCCGGTCGGCTGCGGGCACGGTCCTGTCCGCCGTGGAGAAGTCCCGGATGTGCAGCTCCTGGATCTCGGCGTCCCTCAGCGGTACGGTGGCCGGCTTCCGGTACGTCGACCAGCCGCCCGGGGCCAGGGACCTGTCGTCCAGGTCGACCACGAGGCTGCGCCCGGAGTCGGTGGTGAGGGCGACCGAGTAGGGGTCGGTGACCTTGTTGGTGACGACCTTGCCGACGCTGGGCGCCCAGACCTGCACGGCGTACCGATAGGCCTTGCCCTTCCAGGACTTGGGGCCGGTGACGGACCAGACGCCGGTGCTGCGGTTCCGCCGCATCCCGACGAGGGCTCCGTCGAGCTCCAGCCGGACCGACTGCGCGGTGGGGGCCCAGACGGACAGCGTGGGGCGGCCGTTGCGGAAGACGGGGCCCAACTCGGCCTTCGTGGCGGCGGGGTACAGATCGTCGAGGACACCGGCGATCTGGACGCCCGTCGCGGCCAACACGGCTCCGTTCGCGGCGCGTTGGGAGGCCACGAGCTGACCGCTCAAAGCCTCACGCACACGGTCGCGGTCACGGGGGTCGACGGACCAGGCCGTGTAGTCCTTCAGGTGCGGGAACCTGGCCTTCTGGGCGTCGGTGAGGGCGGTCCTGGTGAGCCGCAGCCACCTCTCGTCGTCGCTGGTCAGAGTGGCACGGTCGACGGTGATCGAGCCGTCCCGGGAGTACAGCAGCTGGGTGGAGGCGGCGGCCTCGGAGCCGTTCCAGGCGACCGTGTTCCGGTCGATCCAGACCGCCTTGGCGGTGGTCGGGTCGAGCGCGGCGGCGGACCCGGCGGGCTGCGGGAGCAGGTACTTCTCCTGGCCGTTCAGCAGCCACACCTCGTGGCCGTCGGCCGTGAGGTCCAGGGACCGGTCGGTGGGCAGGTCCTTCTCGTCGCCCTTGTGGATGATGTAACTGAGGCTCGTGGCCCCGTCGTTCAGCGGTACCTCGAAGACCGCGCCATAGGTGTCGGTCCGCACCGGCTCCAGCGGCTTCGACCAGTCGGTGGGGTTCGCGGCGCCCGTCCAGACGTGCAGGCCCCAGCCGTCGTAGTTCCCGCCGGCACGGTGGTAGTGGACGACCGCCTTGGACTTGTCCTGCGCGGGGTAGTCGGGCCGTTCGGTCCGTACGGCGTCCTTGCCCTGCTCGATCCACACCTCGCCGGTCTTCGTGACGTCGATCGTGCGGTCGGTGGAGACGTCCTTGTCGCCGTCCTTGTCGATGACGAGGAAGCCGACGTTCGAGGCACCCGGCTTCAGCTTGACGTAGGCGAAGGCGCCGTACGCGTCCCGGCCGGCGAAGGGATGGCTGTCGGGCCAGGTGGTGGACTCGCCGTCGGCGAGGTCGCCCCACGCGTACAGGCCCCAGTCGGTGTAGTCGCCGTCGGTGCGCTTGTAGTGGACGACCGCGTAGTCGCGGGAGGAGGCGGTGGGGGGCTCCTCGGCGGGCGGGGTGCCGGTCACGGACGCGGCCGTGGCCGAGGCGGTGCGCCCGGTCGAGTCGACGACAACCGCCTTGTAGCGCAGGGCTGTTCCGGCCGCGATGTCCTTGCCGACGGTCTGGGTGACCTTGTAGGGGGCGTGGTCGGCGGAGCCGAGGGTCTGCCACTTGCCGTTGCCGGTCTGGGCCGCGAAGACGACCCGGTTGAGCTGTCCGCCGTCCACGTCGGCGGTGAGCTCGACCGTGCCGGTTGCGCCGGTGGCCGGGGCCCTGAGAGTGATCGTGGGCTTGGTGGCGGGCTTGGCGAGCCTGCCGGCCGCCTTGAGGACGATCGCGGAACCGGCGGGGACGGTGACGGTGATCTTCTTGTCGGCGCCGGTCTTCGTCGTGACGTCGGTGCCGTAGATCCCCTTGAAGGACATGCCCGCCGAACCGGCCGCGAAGGAGGCCGACCTGGCCTCGGTGGCGTTGTTGAAGGCGACGACGTACTCGGTGTTCCCCTGCGTGCGGGAGAAGGCGTAGATCCCGGCCCCGTCCGCCGCGTACCGCTCCTGCTGGACGCCGTCCGTCAGCGCCGGGTTGGCTTTGCGGAGCTTGGACAGCGCGCTGATCTGCCGGTACAGCGGCGCGTTCCGGTCGTAGCCGTCGCTCGCGTGGGTGCGGGCGGTGCCGATCTCGTCGTCGTCGAGGTAGTCGGCGGTCTTCGACGCGAACATCGTCTGGCGGGCGTCCTTGTCGCCGCCCGCGCCGGTGAAGCCCTGTTCGTCGCCGTAGTAGACGACGGGGTTGCCGCGGCTGAGGAACATCAGCTCGTTGGCGAGCTTGTCCTTGGCGAGGAGTTCGGCGTCGCCGGCCTTCGGGTTGTCCTGGTCGAGGAAGTACCCGATGCGGCCCATGTCGTGGTTGCCGAGGAAGGTGACCTGTTCGTAGGCGTTGGCCTTGTCGGTCGTGTACTTGTAGTCGTCGCCGAAGACGGATCCGAGCTTCTGCGCGCTGCCGCCCTGGGAGGCGTACTGCCGGGCCGCCTCCTGGAAGGGGAAGTCGAGTGTGGCGTCGAGGCGGCCCTGGGTGACGTACGGCGACGTGACCGCCGTGTCGGCGGAGTAGACCTCGCCGAACATGAAGAAGTCCTTGCGGCCCTGTTTGGCGGCGTAGGCGTCGAGGGCCGTGGCCCACTGGGTCCAGAACTCCATGTTCACGTGCTTCACGGTGTCGATCCGGAAGCCGTCGATGTCGAAGTCCCTGACCCAGCGCCGGTAGATCTTCTCCATGCCGCTGACGACCTCGGGACGCTCGGTCCACAGGTCGTCGAGGCCGGAGAAGTCGCCGTAGGTCGTGGATTCACCGGCGTAGGTGGAGTCGCCGCGGTTGTGGTACATCGTGGGGTCGTTGAGCCAGGAGGGGACCTTGGCGTCTGTGCTGGTGACCGTGGGGGTGCGCGGGAAGGAGTCGGCGTCCACGGCGGGGAAGTCCCCCCTGGCCGCGTGGTCCGCGTCGTCGAACGGCTCCCCGTCCTTCGTCAGATACGGGAACGCGCCCTTGGAGAGGTAGTCGTAGGACTTCTCCTCGTAGTCGACGAGGTCGGCCGTGTGGTTGGTGATGACGTCGAAGAAGACCTTCATGCCCTTGGCGTGTGCCTTGGCGATGAGGGTCTCCAGGTCCTTGTTGGTGCCGAAGTGCGGGTCGACCTGAGTGAAATCAGTGATCCAGTAACCGTGGTAGCCAGCCGAGGCGTTGGCTCCCGTGCCCTGCACGGGCCGGTTCTTGAAGATCGGGGCCATCCAGATGGAGGTGGTGCCCAGATCCTTGATGTAGTCGAGCTTCTTGGTCAGGCCCTTGAGATCGCCGCCCTGGTAGAAGCCCTTGTCGGTGGGGTCGTAGCCGGTGGTCAGCCGTGAACCGGTGAGCCCGCCCCGGTCGTTCGACGTGTCGCCGTTGGCGAAGCGGTCCGGCAGGACGAAGTAGAACTGCTCGCGGGTGTCGTCGTGCCGGGCCGGTTCCGCGGCGAGCTTCGCGTCGGAGGGCGGCGGGGGCGGGGTGTCCGCCCGGGCGGACAGCGGCTGGACGAGCGCTGCGGCCAGCGCGGTCACGGTGACCGCGGCGACCCGTCCGGCCTGCGCGGTGCGGCGCCTCGACGGCACCGGCCATCTCGGTATCACTGACGTGGACTCCTTGCGATGACGGCTCTATGGGTCCGACCCCGCGCGACCGTATCGCCGCCGTAAGACTTACAGCAAGAGTCCTGAAACACTCGGAAAGAAATTGCGGACCCGGACCGTCGCGTACCGCCCATAATCAGTCGCCCCGCGCGCGGTCACGCGGCTACCTTCCCGGCATGGAACAGGAACCTCCCCTCGTGCGCGAGGTCTTCCCGGAGCTGATCGACGAACTGGTTGCCCTCCTGGAGGCGGAAGGGGAACGCGACCTGGCCATCATCGTGTGGGATGTCCGGATGGTGGGTGAGTGCGGCTGCGGCGACGACTTCTGCCAGAGCATCCGGACGGCGGATCACCCCGGCGGGCAGCCGTACGGCCCGGACCACCGCTGCGTACCGCTGCTGCCCTCTACGGGCGATCTGATCCTCGACGTGGTGGCCGGCCGGATCGTGTACATCGAGGTCCTCGGCAGGCCACCCATGCGCCGGCCGGCTCAGCAGCTCGGCTTGCCCGCGTAGATCGCAAGCGCCGTGTTGGGGCCGAGGGTGGCCGTGAACTGGCCACTGGAGTTCACCGTCACGCTCGTGTTGTTCTGCACGTCGCAGTACGTGCCCGCCGCGAGGGACGTCTGGTAGGTCCGGCTCAGGCTGCCCGACTCGTGGTTGATGGCGACGTACCCCTTGGCGCCCCGCCCGAAGGCGATCGCGTCACCGCCGTTGTCCCACCAGTCGGTGAGCGACTGGCCGCGGGTCGCGTTGCGGAAGGCGACCATGCGGAGGATCTCCGGCCAGGCGTGCTGGCACTTCCAGCCGTCCTGCCAACAGGCGTTCACCGAGCCGTTGTTGGGCGGGCCCGCGTCCTTGTCCGACCACTCGTAACCGGAGTTGATGTCCGGGGCGCCGTACGGGTACGCCAGCATGAAGACGTTGGCGAGGGTGTAGTCGGCGTTGTCCCTGTAGCTGAGAGTGGAGCCGTTGCGCTCGGTGTCGTGGTTGTCGACGAAGACGCCCGCGGCCGAGCTGTTCAGGTAGCCCCAGCCCTCGCCGTAGTTCTTCAGGTAGGCGAGGTTCTCGTTGGTGAAGACGCGCTTGAGGTCGAAGGCGTAGCGGAACTCCTGGACGTCCCCGTTGCCCGTGTACTCGGTGGGCTGGACGGCCTCTCCGCTGCCGTAGATGACCTCCTGCTTCCAGTACGCCGACGGGTTGCTCAGCCGGGACTTGATGTTGGCGAGGTCGGCCGCCGGGATGTGCTTGGCCGCGTCGATGCGGAACCCGTCGACTCCGCGGCCGAGCAGGCCGTTCATGTACCCGGCGATGGTGGCGCGGACGTACTCCTCGCCGGTGTCCAGGTCGGCGAGGTTGACGAGTTCGCAGTTCTGGACGTTGGCGCGGTTGGTGTAGTCGGTGATCGCGGACGTGCAGTCGTCCATGTCGTACGACGAGTACAGGCCCGGGTAGCTGTACTTCGAGTACGACGAGCCGCCGGTACCGGTGCCGCTGCCCGCGGACATGTGGTTGATGACGGTGTCGACGACGACCTTCACGCCCGCCGCGTGGCAGGTGTTCACCATGTTCTGGAAGGCGGTGGCGTCCCCGAGCCGGCCGGCGATCCGGTAGCCGACCGGCTGGTACGACGTCCACCACTGCGCGCCCTGGATGTGCTCGGCGGGTGGGGAGACCTGGACGTAGCCGTATCCGGCGGGGCCGAGGGTGCTGGTGCACTCCTTGGCGACAGAGGCGAAGTTCCACTCGAAGAGGACGGCGGTGACGTCCTTGGTGCCGGGCGGGGAGGCCTGGGCCGTGGTGGGGGTCAGGACGGCGACCGAGGCGGCGAGGGCGGCGGCGGACGCGGCGGTGGACCATCTCGATATCACGTGGGGGTTCTCCTTGCCTGACGGCCGGGCGTCTTTGCCCGGCGCCGGCGAGAACGTACCGCTGTTGAAATGTTTACAGCAAGGGTCCTGAAAGGACGAGAAAGGATTTTCACACCCGGTGCCTCAGCGCTGGCTGGCGGGCTTGCCCGGGAGGTCGCCGCGGCTGCCCTCGCAGGCGTAGACGATCTCCACCGCCCCTCCGGGCAGGGCGCGCTGGCTCTGGAACACCAGTCCGGTCTCGGGGCTCAGCGCGGGCGTCAGCTGGGTCCCGCCGCCGAACAGCATCGGCAGGACGACCAGTTCGAGGCGGTCCAGTGCGCCGAGGGCGTGGAAGGTGCCGATCGTGCGCGGGCCGCCGATGAGGTGGACGTCACCGCCCCGGTTGGCCGCGCGGAGCTTCTCCAGCAGCCGCGCCGGGTCGCTGTCGGTGGTGACGTGGTCCGGGGTGCCCTCCGGGCGGTGCGAGCCCAGCACGAACACGTCGAGGTCGGGCCACGGCCAGCGGCTGTTGGTCAGCGCGGGCTCGAAGGTCGTACGGCCCATGAGCGCGGCCTCGCAGTCGGCCAGGAACTCCCGGATGCCGTGGCTCTGTCCGGAGACGAAGGCGGGGTCGGCGGTCAGCGCGGGCCAGCCGCTCGGCGTGGTCACATAACCGTCGGCACTCATGCTCAGACGGGCGCGGATCTGCATGGTCTCTCCTCGGGGTGTCGGGCGCTGTTCGCCCTTCCACCCAAGCGTCGAACGCGGGCCCCGCCGATCGACACGCCGGACGAAGAAATCACCGGGCCCCCGACAGGGGCCCGGTGATCCGCGTCTGCGCTCAGGCCGTCGTCCACCACACGGTGGTGTCGGCCTGCACCTTCGCGTCCCCGTCGACCTCGGCCACGTCCCCGCTCGCGAGGAGCAGACGGCCGTACGCGGGAGTCGTCACCGATTCACCGCTGGTGTTCGTGACGCAGACGAACTCGCCGCGCCGGAAGGCGAGGACGCCCTCGGGCGCCCGGAGCCACTCCACCGCGTTGCCCGCGCCCAGGTCGGGCTGGGCGCGACGCACGGCCAGGGCCGAGCGGTACAGCTCCAGGGTGGAGCCGGGGTCGCCGGTCTGCGCCTCCACGCTCAGCTCGCCCCAGGCCGACGGCTGGGGCAGCCAGCTGCCGCCCGCGCCGAAGCCGTACGACGATCCCGTGCGCGTCCACGGGATCGGCACCCGGCAGCCGTCGCGGAAGCCGTCCTGGCCGGCGCCCCGGAAGTACGCCGGGTCCTGGCGGACCTCGTCGGGGAGGTCGACGACGTCCGGGAGGCCGAGCTCCTCGCCCTGGTAGACGTACGCCGAGCCGGGCAGGGCGAGCATCAGCAGGGTGGCCGCGCGGGCCCTCCTGAGTCCCAGTTCCCGGTCGCCGGCCGTACGGATCTGGGTGCCGAGGCCGGGCGGGTTGGCGAAGCGGGTGGCGTGGCGGGTGACGTCGTGGTTCGACAGGACCCAGGTGGCCGGGGCGCCCACCGGACGCATCGCCTCCAGGGTGCGGTCGATGACCCCGCGCAGCTGCCCGGCGTCCCATTCGGTGCTCAGGTACTGGAAGTTGAAGGCCTGGTGGAGTTCGTCGGGACGGACGTAGTTCGCCGTGCGCTCGATGGTCGGGGTCCACGCCTCGGCGACGAAAATGCGCTCGCCGGAGTACTCGTCGAGGATCAGACGCCACTGGCGGTAGATCTCGTGCACACCGTCCTGGTCGAAGAACGGCATGACATCGTTGCCCAGCAGCTTGACCTGATCGCGGGAGCCGAGGTCGGGCAGACCCGCCGCCTTGACCAGGCCGTGCGCCACGTCGATCCGGAAGCCGTCCACGCCCATGTCCAGCCAGAAGCGCAGGATGGAGCGGAACTCGTCGCCCACGGCCGGGTGGTCCCAGTTGAAGTCGGGCTGCTCGGGGGCGAAGAGGTGGAGGTACCACTCCCCGTCCGCGACCCGCGTCCACGCCGGTCCGCCGAAGATCGACTCCCAGTCGTTGGGCGGCAGTTCACCGTTCTCGCCCTTGCCGGGGCGGAAGTGGTAACGGTCCCTGAGCGGCGACCCGGGGCCCTCGGCGACCGCCCGCTTGAACCACTCGTACTGGTCCGAGGAGTGGTTGGGCACCAGGTCGACGATGGTCTTGAGACCCAGCTCGCGGGCGTCGCGGATCAGCGCGTCGGCGTCCAGGAGGGTGCCGAACATGGGGTCCACGGCCCGGTAGTCGGCGACGTCGTAGCCGGCGTCGGCCTGCGGGGAGGCGTAGAAGGGGCTGAGCCACACGGCGTCCACGCCGAGGTCGCGCAGATACGGCAGACGGGAACGGATGCCCTCCAGATCGCCCATGCCGTCACCGTTGCTGTCGGCGAAGCTGCGCGGATAGACCTGGTAGATCACCGCGTCCCGCCACCAGTCGCTGCGCTGGGCTTTGGCGGGGGTCGATGCCGGGGCGGTGGCGTAGTGCTGCTGGCTCATGGCGTCCTTGGTACGTAAAGAAGTCATCGGTCGGTTCAGGAAGCGGTACGAGGCGGCCGCGGTGACAGCGGGGTCGGATGGCCACTACGGCCGCCTCGGGTCTTTAGGGGCGCGGGGCTGTATCGATATGCGGCTCCGCCGCGTGGGCGCGACCAGCCACGACGAAAGCCGCAGCCAAAAGACGGCCGGCGCTACCCCTTCGTACCGCCCGCGGTAAGCCCGGTAACGAGGTTCTTCTGCACGAGGTAGAAGAACAGCGAGACCGGTATCGCGATCAGCACCGCCGTAGCGGCCATCAGGTTCCGCTGGGCGTCGTGCTCGCTCACGAAGCTCTGCAGTCCCACCGCGAACGTGTACTTGGTGTCGGACAGCATGAACGTCGAAGCGAACGCGACCTCGCCGAACGCCGTGAGGAAGCTGTAGAACGCGGCGACGGCGAGCCCCGGCTTGGCGAGCGGCAGGATCAGCCGCGCGAACGTGCCGAAGGGGGTCAGCCCGTCGACGCGTCCGGCCTCGTCGATCTCGAACGGGATGGTGTCGAAGTACCCCTTCAACAGCCAGGCGCAGTACGGCACCGCGGTCGAGCAGTAGACGAGGACGAGTCCAAGGTAGCTGTCGATGAGCTGGAGGTCCGACAGCATCTGGTACATCGGCACCATCAGTACGGCTACCGGGAACATCTGCGTGACCAGGAGCACCCACATGAACTTGCGGTAGCCCGGAAAGCGCATACGGGAGACGGCGTAACCGGTGGTCGCGGCGATCAGCACACCGATCAGGGTCGTGCCGAGCGAGACGATCAGCGAGCTCTTCAGCCAGTCGAAGAAGGCCGTGTGCTGGAGGACGAACGAGTAGTTGTCGAACGTCATCTTCTTCCAGATGCCGCCCGGATGAAGGTAGTCGTCCTTGTCCGGGCCGAGGGACAGGAAGACCAGCCAGACGATCGGGAACAGGGCGATCAGGCTCGCGACGATCAGGATGCCGTGCGAGACGAGGGAGCCGGCGGGGCTGTTCTCGCCGCGGCGGCGCACCCGGCGCGGGGCCCTGGGGCCCGGCTCGGCGGCCTGGGCGGGGGTCTCGACTGCGGTCGTACTCATGGGGACTCCTGCCTCAGATCGCGAGCTGCTGGTCATTGCGGTTCAGCCAGCGGCGGTAGAAGGAGGTGAAGACGATCAGGATGGCCAGCAGCAGGATGCCGTACGCGGCCGACTGGGCGAAGTCACGCGGTTGCTGTCCGAAGCCCAGGTAGTAGGCCCAGGTGACGAGGATCTGCGCATCCGGCGCGGTGTTGCCGAACAGCAGGAAGATCACGGCGAACTGGTTGAACGTCCAGATGATGCCGAGGAGTACGACGGTGGAGCTGACGCTTCTGAGCCCCGGCAGGGTGACGTACCTGAAGCGCTGCCAGGCGCTCGCGCCGTCCATCTCGGCGGCCTCGTACAGGGAGGTGTCGATGGACTGGAGGCCGCCGAGCAGCGAGACCATCATGAACGGCACACCGCACCAGGTGTTGACCATGATCGCGGCGGTTCGCTGCCAGAAGGTGTCCTCCAGCCAGGACGGTGAGGGCAGATGGAGTGCGTCCAGGGCGAGGTTGATGACGCCGCCGTCGGCGAGCATGAAGCGCCAGCCGAAGACGGTGACGAAGGTCGGCACGGCCCAGGGCAGCACCAGGATCAGCCGGTACAGGGTGCGTCCGCGCAGCTTCTGGTTGAGCAGCAGCGCGAGGCCGAGCCCGATGCAGTAGTGCAGGGCGACGCACAGGGCCGTCCAGACGATCGTCCAGATGAAGTGCGACCAGAAGCGGTCGTAGGCCGTCGGGCCCCACAGGATGTCGGCGTAGTTGTCGAGGCCGATGAACTTGTAGGTGGCGTCGATGTGGTTGACGCCGATCGTGCGGGCCGTGTTGAGGCTGTTGGCGTCGGTGAGGGTGAGGTAGACGCCGTAGACCAGGGGGTAGATCACGAGGACGCCGAGGACGACCACCACGGGGGCGATCATGGCGTAGGCGTACCAGTGTTTCTGGTAGCCGTGTCTGAGGCGTTGGCCCAGCCCGGGCCGCGGCGCGCGGTCACCGTGGCGTTTGCCGGTGGCGCGGTCGATGGCGACTGTCATGTTCGACACCTTCTGGAAGTTCTACGGCTCTGAGAAGTGGCTGGGCGAAACGGCCGGCCGGGGTGGCCGGGCACAGGCCGGTGGCCGCCGGATCCCTCCCCCGGGTGCTCGGGAGATCCGGCGGCCACGCGGGCTCACTTGCTGAAGTCCGGCACCAGCTTGGCGATGGCCGTCTCGGCGTTGCCCAGACCCTTGTCGAGGGACTCCTTGCCGCCGGCGATGCTGTTCAGCTCGGTGTCGAGCGGGGTCAGCAGGGAGCTGTACTCGGGCAGGGCCAGTCGCGGCTGGGCGGAGGCGAGGACCGTCTGGTAGCCGGCGATGCCCGGGTCGGCCTTGACCTCGGCGGTGTAGGCGTCGTCGCGGGTGGGCAGCGTGGAGTTCTTCAGCGCGATCTGCGTCTGGGACTTCGCGGAGGTCATGAAGCCCACGAACTTCTCGGCCGCCTTCTGGTGGGCGGAGTCCGAGCCGGCGTAGACCGAGAGGTTGTGGCCGCCGGTCGGGGCGCCCGCCTTGCCGGTGGAACCGGCCGGGACGGTGGCGATGCCGAGGTTGGCCTTGTCCGAGAACGCGGAGCCCTTGTAGAAGTTGGTGATCTCCCACGGGCCCTGGATGATCGCGGCGACCTTGCCGTTGACGAACGCGTCCTGGATGTGGGCGTAGGCGTCCGCGGTGGTGTCGGCCTTGTGCAGGCCCTTGCCGGAGAAGAGGCTGAGCCAGGTGCCGTAGCCCTTCTTGGCGGGGGCCGAGGCGACGGTGATCTTCTTGGCGGAGGCGTCGACGGTGTCGGTGCCCTCGCCGAAGAGGAACGGCTGGGCGTAGTAGGCCGCGGTGGAGCCCCAGTAGCCGTCGACGCCGGTCTTCGACTTGATCGTGGCGGCGGCGGTCTTCAGGTCGTCCCAGGTCTTGGGGGCCTCGACGCCGGCCTTCGCGAAGAGCTGCTTGTTGTAGACCAGGGCGAGGGTGTCGGTGACGAACGGCACGCCGTAGATCTTGCCGTCGTACTTCGCCTGCTCGATCAGGTTCGGCTTGAACTTCGCCTGGTCTGAGAGGGCCTCGGTGCCGTCGAGGGGCAGGAAGAAGCCCTTCTTGGCGAAGGCGGGGGTCCAGCCGACGTCGGAGCGCAGTACGTCGGGGGCGCCGGAGGCACCGGCCGCGGTGTCGAACTTGTTCTGCGCCTGGTCGAACGGCACGTTGACGTACTTGACCTTGACGTCCTTGTTCGCGGCCTCGAAGTCCTTGATCAGGGCCTTGTACGTCGGCGCCTCGTTGGTGGCGTTGGAGGTGTCCCACCAGGTGATGGTGACCGGACCGTCGGCCTTGTCGCCGCTGTCGCTTCCGCCGCAGGCCGTCGCCGCGAGGGCGAAAGACGCCACCAGCGCGGTGGCCGCTATGCCACGCCGCATGAGTTCTCCTTGAGGGTGAAAGCCCGTGTGCTGCGGAGACCGTCCCGTCTACCGTCTCCGTCTGCCGACTGCGCCGTTGCGGCCGCCGGGCGAGTGGGAACGTAACAGCGATGCAAGTCTTGCGAAAGAGCTTGCAGCAAAAAAGTGCAAGAAAGCGCGGAAGTTACGTCGCCGTGACTCCTTCCCGATCGTCACGAGACCCTTGTTCTACGAGGTTGAGCGGTGCTGAGCGGGACGATCACGGATCATGCAAGACTCTGCAAGCTCTTGCCATCCCGCTCCCGTGCGGGAATCATCCCCTTGCGGGACGAGGGGCGCCGACCAGAACTGAGGGACCGCGATGACGAAACGGCCGGTACAGTCCGGTGCCGTGACCACACGGCTTGCCGACATCGCCGCTCAGGCGGGCGTGAGCGAAGCGACCGTCAGCCGCGTCCTCAACGGCAAGCCGGGCGTCGCCGCCACCACCCGCCAGACCGTGCTCGCCGCACTCGACGTGCTGGGCTACGAGCGTCCCGTCCGGCTGCGGCAGCGCAGCGAGGGACTGGTGGGCCTGATCACCCCCGAACTGGAGAACCCGATCTTCCCGGCCCTGGCCCAGGTGATCGGCCAGGCGCTGACCCGGCAGGGCTACACACCGGTCCTCGCCACCCAGACCCCGGGCGGCTCCACGGAGGACGAGCTCACCGAGATGCTCGTCGACCGGGGCGTGGCCGGCATCATCTACGTCTCCGGGCTGCACGCCGACACCACCGCGGACATGCAGCGCTACGAGCAGCTGCGGGCGCAGGGCGTGCCGTACGTGCTGGTGGACGGCTTCTCGCCGAAGGTGCAGGCACCGTTCATCTCCCCCGACGACCGCGCGGCGATGTCACTCGCGGTGACACACCTGGTGTCGCTGGGACACACGAGGATCGGCCTGGCACTGGGGCCGAAGCGTTTCGTGCCGGTCCAGCGCAAGATCGAGGGCTTCGTCCGCACCATGCAGGATCTGCTGGGCCTGGCCGCGGCGACCGTCGAGGCGGACCTCGTCCAGCACTCGCTCTACACCCTGGAGGGCGGTCAGGCGGCCGCCTCGGCGCTCATCGACCGTGACTGCACGGCGGTGGTCTGCGCGAGCGACATGATGGCGCTGGGCGCGATACGGGCGGCCCGGCAGCGGGGCCTGGAGGTGCCGCGGGACGTCTCGGTCGTGGGTTTCGACGACTCCCCCCTGATCGCCTTCACCGACCCGCCCCTGACGACGATCCGCAAGCCGGTGCCCGCGATGGGGCAGGCCGCGGTGCGGACGCTGCTGGAGGAGATCGGCGGAACGCCCGCGCCGCACAGCGAGTTCGTGTTCATGCCCGAGCTGGTCGTACGGGGTTCGACGGCCTCGGCCCCCGGGGAACGCGGTCGTCCGTAGGGCGGAGAAACCGGGGCCCATCCACTGCGCCGGTAGGAGAACGGGACGGTCTTCCCGCCGTAGGACATGCGGGTCGAACCCACCCCGGGGATGATCGGTGGGTTAGGGCATTTCTGGCAGACTTTGTGTCTATGGGTGACTTGACCGTGACCAGTCTGGAAGACCGTGCGAACGCATCCCTTCCGGGCCCCGTCACGGCCCCGGACCGGCCGGGTCCGCTGCGCCGGCTGCGCTCGCCGCACCGGCCGCGTCTCTGGTTCGAGATCCTGTTGATCGCGGTGGGTTACTGGACGTACTCACTGATCCGCAACGCGGTACCGGAGCAGAAGGCGCAGGCGCTGCGCAACGCCGACTGGATCTGGCGGATGGAGCACCATCTGGGCATCGCGGTCGAGGAGTCCGTCAACCACGCGGTGAACTCGGTGACTTGGCTCGTCATCGGGATGAACTACTACTACGCGACACTGCACTTCGTCGTGACGCTGAGCGTCCTGGTCTGGCTCTTCCGCAGCCACCCCGGCCGGTACGCGGCGACGCGCATGGTGCTGTTCGCGACGACGGCGGTGGCCCTGGTCGGTTACTACCTGTATCCGCTGGCGCCGCCGCGCCTGATGACCGGCGGCCACTTCGTCGACACGGTGGCGGTCCACCGGACCTGGGGCTCGATGGCCTCCGGCGACCTCAAGCACATGTCCAACCAGTACGCCGCGATGCCGTCCATGCACATCGGCTGGTCCCTGTGGTGCGGCCTGACGATCTTCGCGCTGGCGTCGGTGCCGTGGGTGCGCGTCCTGGGCCTGCTCTACCCGGCGACGACCCTCCTCGTCATCGTCTCCACCGCCAACCACTTCTGGCTCGACGCGGTGGGCGGCGTCCTGTGCCTCACGTTCGGCTTCGCGGTGGCGACGATCTGGTACGGGGCACTGCCGTACGCGCTGCCGAGGGCGGTACCGGCGACGGGCTCGGCCAGACCACTGCTGCCCACGAAGCCCTGACGGGGCGGCCGCGCCGTGACGCCCGGCCGCGCCGCTCAGCCCGCCACCTAACCTTCCATGTCCGAAGCGCTACGCCCCGTAGAACAGCTCCTCCACCACGCCCCGGGCCCGCCGCGCCGTGCGGCGGTAGTCCTCGAGCATGTCGCCCGCGTGTCCCGGCCCGTAGCCCAGGTACCGCCCCACCGCGGCGAGTTCGCGTGCCTCCGTCGGGAAGGTGTCCCCCGCCCGTCCGCGCACGAGCATCACGGCGTTGCGCACCCGGGTGGCCAGTACCCACGCCTCGTCGAGGATCGCGGCGTCCTCCGCCGACATGAACCCGGCGCCCTGCGCCGCGGCGAGCGCCGCGCGGGTGCGGGTGGTGCGCAGGCCCGGCTCGGTGGCTCCGTGCCGCAGCTGGAGGAGCTGGACCGTCCACTCGACGTCGGACAGCCCGCCGGGCCCGAGCTTGGTGTGCAGCTTGGGGTCGGCGCCGCGCGGCATCCGCTCGGACTCCATGCGTGCCTTCAGCCGCCGGATCTCGCGTGCCGCGTCGTCGGGGAGGCCGGCCGCCGGATAGCGCAGGGGGTTGATCAGCTCGATGAAGCGGCCGCCCAACTCCTCGTCCCCGGCGACCGGTTCGGCCCGCAGCAGCGCCTGCGACTCCCATCCCAGCGACCAGCGGCGGTAGTAGGCGGCGTACGACGTCAACGTCCGTACCAGCGGCCCGGACTTGCCCTCCGGGCGCAGGTCGGCGTCGATGAGCAGCGGGGGGTCGGCGCTCGGGATCTGGAGCAGCCGGCGCATCTCGGAGACGACCTTGTTGGCGGCCTCGGAGGCCGTCCGTTCGTCGACGCCGTCGCGCGGTTCGTGCACGAACAGGACGTCCGCGTCGGAGCCGTAGCCGAGTTCGTGGCCGCCGAAACGGCCCATGCCGATGACGGCGAACCGGGTCGGCAGGGTGTCGCCCCAGCCGTCCCGGACGACCGCGCGCAGGGTGCCGGCGAGGGTGGCGGCGGTCAGGTCGGACACGGCGTCGCCGACGCGGTCCACGAGGGCGCCCTGGTCCGGTTCGGCGGGCTGGGTCTCGGTGCCGTAGGAGCCGACGATGTCCGCGGCGGCCGTACGGAAGAGCTCGCGGCGCCGGACGCCACGGGCAGCGGTGACCGCCTGTACGGCTCCGTCGGCGCGGCCGACCGCGGCGAGGATCTCCTGTTCGAGACCGGCCCTTCCGCGCAGGTCGAGGCCGCCGCCGTCGCCGTCCCCGAGGAGCGCCACGGCTTCAGGAGCACGCATGAGCAGGTCGGGGGCGAGGCGTCCGGCGGACAGCACCCGGGCGAGGTTCTCGGCGGCGGCACCCTCGTCCCGGAGCAGCCGTAGGTACCACGGGGTCTTGCCCAACGCGTCCGACACCTTGCGGAAGTTGAGCAGTCCGGCGTCCGGGTCGGCGGACTCGGCGAACCAGCCCAGCAGCACGGGAAGGAGAGTTCGCTGGATCGCGGCCTTGCGGGTGACGCCGGAGGCCAGGGCCTCCAGGTGGCGCAGCGCGGAGGCCGGATCGGCGTACCCCAGCGCGACCAGCCGTTCGCGGGCCGCCACAGGACTCAACCGGGCTTCTCCGGGCCCGAGTTGGGCCACCGCGTCCAGCAGTGGCCGGTAGAACAGCTTCTCGTGCAGCCGCCGTACGACGGAGGCGTGCCGCTTCCACTCGCGGTTCAGCTCGGTCACCGGGTCGGTGCGCAGGCCGAGTGAGCGGCCGAGACGGCGCAGGTCGGCCTCGTCCTGGGGAACGAGGTGGGTGCGGCGCAGCCGGTACAGCTGGATGCGGTGCTCCATGGAGCGCAGGAAGCGGTAGGCGGCGTCGAGTTGGGCGGCGTCGGCGCGGCCGACGTAACCGCCGGCGGCGAGCGCCTGGAGCGCGTTCAGGGTGGTGCCGCTGCGCAGCGAGCCGTCCTCGCGGCCGTGCACCAACTGCAGGAGCTGCACGGCGAACTCGACGTCCCGCAGGCCGCCGGGACCGAGCTTCAACTGCCGGTCCACCTCGCCGACGGGGATGGTCTCGACGACCCTGCGCCGCATCTTCTGCACGTCGGCGACGAAGTTGTCGCGCTCGGCGGCCTTCCAGACGAGGGGTTCCAGGGCGGCGACGTACTGCTCGCCGAGTTCGAGGTCACCGGCCACCGGGCGGGCCTTGAGGAGGGCCTGGAACTCCCAGGTCTTGGCCCACCGCTGGTAGTAGGCGAGGTGGCTGGACAGGGTGCGGACGAGGGGGCCGTTGCGGCCCTCGGGCCGCAGATTGGCGTCCACGGGCCAGATCGAGCCCTCGACGGTGGTCTCGGAGCACACCCGCATCATGTGCGAGGCGAGCTTGGTGGCGGCGCGCAGGGCCTTGCCCTCGTCGGCCCCGTCGACGGCCTCCCCGACGAAGATGACGTCGACGTCGGAGACGTAGTTCAGCTCGTGGCCGCCGCACTTGCCCATGGCGACCACCGCGAGCCGGCACAGCGCGGCGTCGTCGGGGGCGGCGGCACACGCTATGGCGAGCGCGGCGCGCAGGGTCGCGGTGGCGAGGTCGGCGAGTTCGGCGGCGGTCTCGGCGAGGTCGGTGGTGCCGCACACGTCCCGGGCGGCGATGGACAGCAGACAGCGGCGGTAGGCGACGCGCAGGACGACGGGGTCGGTGGCCTCGGCGAGCTCGCGCTCGAACTCCTCGACGCCGGGGTGCAGATCGCGCGGTTCGTAGGTGACGAGCGCCTGCCAGTCGCTGGGGTGCCGGGCCAGATGCTCGCCCAGCGCGGCGGACGCGCCGAGCACCCCGAGCAGCCGGTCCCGCAACGGCTTCGCCGCTATCACCGTGTCGAGCAGTTCCCGGCCGGGCTGCGCCTCAAGGAGCCGCACGAGTCCGAACAGCGCCAGGTCGGGGTCGGCGGTCGCCCCGAGGGCCTCCAGCAGCACCGGGTCGTTGCGTACGGCGCTCAGCTCCGCGCTGTCCAACAGCCGCTCGGCGGCCGACGGATCGGTGAAACCGTGCCGCAGCAGCCGCGTGAAGGTACTGCTCCTGCGCCCCGGCGCCGCCGTCATCCCGGGCCTCCTGTCCGATCAAGGTCGTATCGATCGAGCCTAACCGGAGAGCCGGGGATGAGCGCCGGGAGGCGGGGGGATGGTTTTCGGGCGGGACGGGTCCCGACGGCGCGCGGCAGCCGGACGGGGCCGGTCGCGTGCGTGCGCCTCAAGCAGACGGGAAGCCTCAGATCACCTGTGTCCCGTCGGCACCGTCCGCAAGCATCTGGAGAACGCCTTCGGCAGACTGGGTGTGTCGACCCGGGCCGCCGCGGTGGCCCGGGTGTTCCCCGAGCCGGAGGCACTGTGATGACCGACCAGGATCCCGAGACCCACCTCGACGCCCGTTACAGCGACGCCGACGCGACGGCGACGCCCTGGGCCGACGCCGAGTCGCTGCTGGCCTCCGCCGAGCTGTTCTGGATCTCGACGGTACGGCCGGACGGGCGCCCGCACGTCACGCCGTTGCCCGCGGTGTGGGCGCACGGGGCCCTGCACTTCTGTACCGGACCGCAGGAGCGCAAGGCGAAGAACCTCGCGCACAACCCTCACGTCACCCTGACCACCGGCACCAACATCTGGGACAAGGGATACGACCTGGTGGTGGAGGGCGAGGCAGTGCGGGTGTCCGACGACGCGAGGCTGCGCGAACTGGCCGCGGCGTGGGAGGCGAAGTACGGCGACTTCTGGCGCTTCGAGGTGCGGGAGGGGTATTTCCACCACGGTCCGGGACTCGCCGTGGTCCACGCTGTGGCGCCCCGCACGGTTTTCGGCTTCGGTAAGGGACAGCCGTTCAGCCAGACGCGATGGCGCTTCTGAGGACGGCCGTACCGACGTCGACAAGGGAGTCACGCCATGGACATGAGCCTCGAAGTGATCATGCTGCCGGTCACGGATGTGGACCGGGCCAAGGAGTTCTACCGGGACAAGGTCGGTTTCCACGTGGACCTGGACGGCGAGGTGATGGAGGGCGTCCGGATCTGTCAGCTGACCCCGCCCGGGTCGGGCTGTTCGATCGCCCTGGTGGACGGTCTCCAGGTCCCGACGGGAGCCCCGCAGCCCGGCACGTACCACGGCATGCAACTGTGCGTCACGGATGCGAAGGCTGCCTACGAGGAACTGACCGCCCGCGGCCTGGACGTGAGCGAACCGGTCCAGTTCGCCCCGCAGGACGGTGCCACCTTCATGTACTTCAAGGACCCGGACGGCAACGGCTGGGCGATCCAGGAGTACAAGCGCCGCGAGACGGAGCCCCTGCACCAGGTACTGGCCCAGCAGGCGGCGGAGTAGCAACGCCGGAGGGGGCGCGGTCGCAATTCTCCGCGCCCCCTCCGGTGCGAACCCTTACAGAACCGGCAGGTTCTTCCGCAGCTCGAAGGCCGTGACCTCGCTGCGGTACTCCTCCCACTCGCTCTTCTTGTTGCGCAGGAAGAAGTCGAAGACGTGCTCGCCCAGCGTCTCGGCGACCAGGTCGCTGCGCTCCATGAGGGTCAGGGCCTCACCCAGGTTCTGGGGCAGGGGCTCGATGCCCATCGCGCGGCGCTCCGCGTCGGAGAGGGCCCAGACGTCGTCCTCGGCGCCCGGAGGGAGTTCGTAGCCCTCCTCGACGCCCTTGAGGCCGGCCGCCAGGAGCATGGCGTACGCGAGGTACGGGTTGGCGCCGGAGTCGATGGAGCGGACCTCGATGCGGGCCGAGCCGGTCTTGCCGGGCTTGTACATCGGGACGCGGACCAGGGCGGAGCGGTTGTTGTGGCCCCAGCAGATGTAGGAGGGGGCCTCGCCGCCGGCGCCGGCCGTGCGCTCGGAGCCGCCCCAGATGCGCTTGTAGGAGTTGACCCACTGGTTGGTGACCGCGGAGATCTCCGCGGCGTGCTTCAGCAGGCCCGCGATGAAGGAGCGGCCGACCTTGGAGAGCTGGTACTCCGAGCCGGACTCGTAGAACGCGTTCCGGTCGCCCTCGAAGAGGGAGAGGTGGGTGTGCATGCCCGAGCCGGGGTGTTCCGAGAACGGCTTCGGCATGAACGTCGCCTGGACTCCCTGCTCCAGCGCCACCTGCTTCATGACCAGGCGGAACGTCATGATGTTGTCCGCGGTGGACAGCGCGTCCGCGTACCGGAGGTCGATCTCCTGCTGGCCCGGCGCGCCCTCGTGGTGGGAGAACTCGACCGAGATGCCCATCGACTCCAGCATGGTGATCGCCTGGCGGCGGAAGTCCATGCCGATGTTCTGGGGGGTGTGGTCGAAGTAGCCGGAGTTGTCGGCCGGGGTGGGGCGTGAGCCGTCCAGGGGGCGGTCCTTCAGGAGGAAGAACTCGATCTCCGGGTGGGTGTAGAAGGTGAAGCCCAGGTCCGAGGTGCGGGCCAGGGCGCGCTTCAGCACATACCGGGGGTCCGCGAAGGACGGGGAGCCGTCCGGCATGAGGATGTCGCAGAACATCCGGGCCGTGCCGGGGGCCTCGGCGCGCCAGGGCAGTACCTGGAACGTCGACGGGTCCGGCTTGGCGATCATGTCGGACTCGTACACGCGAGCGAATCCCTCGATCGCGGAGCCGTCGAATCCGATGCCCTCATCGAAGGCCTGTTCCAGCTCGGCCGGGGCCACGGCGACGGACTTGAGGAAGCCCAGCACGTCCGTGAACCACAGGCGTACGAACCGGATGTCGCGCTCCTCCAACGTCCGGAGCACGAACTCCTGCTGCTTGTCCATCTTGCGCTTCCCCATCCTTGCTGGTCAGGCCGCCTGTCTCCCTGTCCCGCAGGAGGCGGTCGGGCACCTGAGCATCACACCACAACACCATTTCATGCGCGTTGCCGACCTTGATCGCCCGGGCGACCCAGGAGTGAACGCCTCACATCCGGCGGATGTACTGCTCTGCGCCCATCTTGCCTGCTCGGACTGACATACGTAATGCCCGGCCGTTCCCGTCTCACCGCGCGTGGCGGGTTTCCTGTGGGCTCCCTGCTGGATACCACCCCGGCCCCACTACGATCAGCGGACCGATCGTCACCATCCGTCCCGCCCCTTTCCCCCAGAAGGACACACCTCATGGGTTCCGCCAAGAAGAGCACCACCGCGGCACGCAAGGCGCGCATAGAGGAGATGCGGCGCGCCGAACAGTCCCGGGAGCGCCGCAACCGGATCCTCATCGTCACCGCCAGTGTGGTGGTCGTGGCCGCTCTGGTCACCGGCGCCGTGGTGCTGGTGCAGTCGCAGTCCGACGACGACGCGAGCACGGCGGCCGACTCCAAGGGTGCGGGGCACTTCGTGACGGGCTCGGACGGGGTGAAGACCTGGAAGGGCACCCTGGGCCGCACCCACGTCGCCAAGACCGTGACGTACCCGATGGAGCCCCCGGTCGGCGGCGACCACAACCAGGTGTGGATGAACTGCAACGGCGACGTCTACACCAAGGCGCTCAACAACATGAACGCCGTGCACTCGCTGGAGCACGGCGCGGTCTGGGTGACGTACACCAGCAAGGCCAAGAAGGCGGACGTGGACGCGCTGGCGGCGAAGGTGAAGAAGACGCCGTACACGCTGATGAGTCCGGACGACAAGCAGAAGGACCCGATCATGCTGTCGGCGTGGGGCCACCAGCGGACGGTGACGGGGGCCGACGACCCGAACGTCGACAAGTTCTTCGAGAAGTTCGTGCAGGGCCAGCAGACCCCCGAGCCGGGTGCGGCGTGCACGAACGGTCTGTCGCAGTGAGGTCCGCGGGGGTGGCCGTGGCCGTGGCGGGCGTGCTCGTCGCGGCCGGCGCGATCACCTATGCCGTGGCCGAGGACGGCGGCTCCGCCGACACCCCCGCCGCCGCGTCGGCGGACGCGGGCTTCGCGCGCGACATGGCCGTGCACCACCAGCAGGCCGTCGAGATGTCGTACATCGTGCGCGACCGCACCAAGGACGTCGAGGTGCGCCGTCTCGCCTACGACATCGCGCAGACCCAGGCCAACCAGCGCGGCATGCTGCTGGGCTGGCTGGATCTGTGGCAGTTGCCCAAGGTGTCGGCGGATCCGCCCATGACGTGGATGGACATGGGTGACATGCCCTCCGCCGGGGACGGTTCGCTGATGCCGGGCATGGCGACGAACAGCGAGATGAAGAAGCTGGGCACGCTCAACGGCAAGCAGGCGGAGATCTTCTATCTGCAGTTGATGACGGAGCATCACAAGGGCGGCATCCACATGGCGAAGGGCTGTGTCGAGAAGTGCACGGTCGCGGTGGAGAAGCGGCTCGCGCAGGGGATGGTCGACGCGCAGCAGTCGGAGATCGACCTGATGGCGGGGATGCTGAAGGAGCGGGGAGTGACAGCGCGTCCCTAGAGGGTCCTGCAGGGATAACCCTCGGTATTCGCAGCGACTTAACCCTCAAATGGCGTTGTCATTAGGTTAATTGGGCTCCTCTTGACACGCGCATTCCCCTGGCATGAACGGTTCATCGAAAGAGTGACGAGACCGTCGAGTGATCACTCGCGACGAACCGCACAGGGGGTTCCATGAGATCCAATCGCGCCACGGTGCGCGCCGGAGTGAGCCTGGCAGCGACACTGCCGATGCTCGCGGGCGCGCTGGCGCTGGGCATACCCGCGGCCCACGCCGCGGACAGCCCGAACCGCGACACGCTGGCCGGGACGAAGCCCGCGTGGGCCACGGCCAAGGCCGACAAGGGCGCCACCTCGGACAGCGCCCACGTCTCCGCCCGGGTCTACCTCGCAGGCAAGGACGCCGCCGGCCTCGCCGCCTACGCAAAGGCCGTGGCCGACCCGGCTTCGGCGTCGTACGGCAAGTACCTGACCGCCGCGCAGACCAAGGCCCGCTTCGGCGCGACCAAGGCACAGGTCGCCGCTGTGAAGTCCTGGCTGACATCGGCGGGCCTGAAGGTCACTGACGTCACGGCGCACTACGTCGCCGTCAGCGGTGACGTGGCCTCCGTCGAGAAGGCCTTCGGGACCCAGCTGCACAACTACACCAAGGGCTCCAAGACCTACCGCGCCCCGGTGAAGTCCGCCTCCGCCCCGGCCGCCCTCGCCGGCGCCGTCCTGACGGTGACCGGTCTGGACAACGCGCCGCACAAGGCGAGCTCCAAGGACCAGCTGCCCGGTCCGGGCGCCGTGTTCAAGAACTCCGGGCCGTTCTCCTCGTACTACGGCTCGAAAATCGCGAGCACGCTGCCCAGCGCGTACGGCACGAAGATCCCGTACGCGATCCAGGGCTACACGGGCAAGCAGCTGCGCGCCGCGTACGGCGCCGGCAAGTACACGGGCAAGGGGGTGCGGGTCGCCATCACCGACGCCTTCGCCTCCCCGACCATCGCCTTCGACGCGGCCACCTACGCGAAGAAGAACGGTGACGCGGCCTACAAGACCAGCCAGCTGCGCCAGGTCCTGCCCGACAACTACACGAACACCGGCGCCGACGAGTGCGACGCGTCCGGCTGGTACGGCGAGGAGACCCTCGACGTCGAGGCCGTGCACGCGGTCGCGCCGGACGCGAACATCACGTACGTGGGTGCCGCGTCCTGCATGGACGACGACCTGCTCGACTCGCTCGGCAAGGTCGTCGACAACCACCTGGCCGACATCGTCTCCAACTCGTGGGGCGACATCGAGGCCAACCAGACGCCGGACCTCGCTGCCGCCTACGACCAGGTGTTCCAGCTGGGCGCGGTCGAGGGCATCGGCTTCTACTTCTCCTCCGGCGACAACGGCGACGAGGTCGCCAACACCGGTACGAAGCAGGTCGACACCCCGGCCAACTCGGCGTGGGTGACGGCGGTCGGCGGTACCTCGCTCGCCGTCGGCAAGGGCGACAAGTACCAGTGGGAGACTGGCTGGGGCACCGAGAAGGCCCTGCTGTCCACGGACGGCAAGAGCTGGACGAACTTCCCGGGCGCGTTCACCTCGGGTGCGGGCGGCGGCACCAGCAAGACGGTCGCCGAGCCCTTCTACCAGAAGGGTGTCGTCCCGAACGCGCTCGCCACGGCCAACAACGCCGCCGGCAACCGCGTGGTTCCGGACATCTCCGCGGTCGCCGACCCGAACACCGGTTTCCTGGTCGGGCAGACCCAGACGTTCCCGGACGGGTCGCAGAAGTACAGCCAGTACCGGATCGGCGGCACCTCGCTGGCCTCGCCGGTGATCGCGGCCGTGCAGGCGCTGGCCCAGGAGGCGCGCGGCGGCAAGGCGATCGGCTTCGCCAACCCGTCGATCTACGCCAAGTACGGGTCGAAGCTCTACCACGACGTCACGGACAACCCGACGGGCTCCGGCCTGGCGGTCGCCCGCGTCGACTTCGTGAACGGCGTTGACGCATCGGGCGGTCTGGCCACCTCGGTCCGCAGCCTCGGCAAGGACAGTTCGCTGTCGGCCGTCAAGGGCTACGACGACGTGACGGGCGTGGGCACGCCTGCCTCGGGCTACGTCTCCTCGTACCGCAAGCACTGAGCCGGCATCACACGCGGGGGGGGGGGGGGGGGGGGGGGGGGGGGGGGGGGGGGGGGGGGGGGGGGGGGGGGGGGGGGGGGAGGGGGGGGGGGGGGGGAGGTGGGCCCCCCGGGAGGGAGGGACAG